>JAILQA010000222.1 GCA_024699205.1 Treponema sp.
CGAGCCTTGATACCTTTCTTAGCCAACTGATCTGCAGCTTCTACACAGTGAGCTACGGTTTCGCCACAACCTACGAGGGTAATATCGTTATTGTTGAAATCAACTTTTGCCTGCAGAATCATTTTCCATATTACTATCTGGGCCTTTACTTGCCTCACTGCCGCAAGATGAATTACAAGGCCAACTATAAACCTTATCAGCTTCTGCTAAACGGAATATGGACTAACAGCCCGGGCCTCGAGCAGTGCCCTCAAGTTCTGGAAAATTATCTTCGCATTGAAAATGAAAAATCCCGCTCTGTCAAAATTGACACAAACGACATCTTTACCTTCCCTACCCCTGGCCTGATTTACGGCTATGATGAGATTTCCCTCGTGACGGATAACATTCCTTTGCGATTGCTTTATTCGGCTTATAATCAGGGAGTCTTTCCCTGGTTCAACGAAGATCAGGGAGAGCCGGTTTTGTGGCAGTCTCCAAAGAAACGTTTTGTTATTCCTATCCGACAGCTGCACGTTTCAAAATCAATTGAGAAATTCCTTAAGCACAATCCCTACACTTACACAATCGATAAAGCTTTTGCTGATGTAATCAAGAACTGCGCAAAGCAGAAACGGGCCGACCAGATAGGTACCTGGATTGGTCCAAAAATGATTAAAGCCTACAAGAAATTTCACAAGGCCGGATACGCCCACAGTATCGAAGTTTGGAAGGATGGAAAACTGGTTGGTGGTTTTTACGGCATCCTACTTGGCAGCGTCTTTTGCGGCGAGTCCATGTTCACGATTGAACCTAACAGCTCCAAGAGTGCCTTTGTCCTCTTCGCCCGAGCCTTTCAGAAAGCCGGCGGCAAACTGATTGACTGCCAGACCTACACCGAAAACATGGCCCGCTACGGCGCCCGCGAAATCACAAGAAAACAATACCTCGCAAAGCTTGAGAAGTACGCAAAGATTCCAATTAAGTGTGAAATAAAAAAAACTGTTGACTTTATAATATAACAATGTTATATTTACATTGTTATATAAAGAGAGGCAGTAATGCGAAAACCAAATACTGAAATAAAAACAATAATAAAAGAAAAAACTCTGGAACTTCTAATGCAAAAGAATCCTGAGCAGATTGGTATGCGTGAAATTGCAGCTACCTGCAAAATTACAGCAACAAATATCTATCATTATTACAAAGATAAAGACCGTCTCTTTCAGGAAATATCACTTGACTGTCTTTATGAATTAAATACCAGACTTACAGAATCAGCTCAAAAAGGAAAAACTGTAAGAAAGCAGATTCAAAATGCAATTGAAGCCTATCGCGACTGGTGTTTTGAAAATCCACGACGGGCTCTTCTTGTAATGCAGGGAATTAAATCTGCTGATGATGCAAGCCCGGAACTTATTGAAGAATATTATGTCTGTAACAGAACCGGAGAAAAACTTCTTAAAGAAGCCATCAAACAGGGAATGGCAAAATCTACAAATCCACGCCTTGATGTGAGTATTCTTGTATCTGGTCTTTGGGGCTGTATTGAATCAGTTTTATTAAAGAAAAGTGAACCGGATTACTGGGAAAAAGGAAATACTTATACAGACCGTTTTATAAAGCTTTGGATTAATTCAGTTTTTGAGGGAGATGAAAAATGAACATTCTTGTATTAAACGGAAGCCCGAGAAAAAACGGAAACGTTGTTAAAGCCTTAAAATCTGAAACAGAAAAAATCCAGAAGAAACATGAAAACTCTCAGATTATCTGGAAAGACATTTCTGATTTGAATTTTGATTTTTGCAAAGGCTGCATGGCATGCCGTTCAAAAATGAACTGTATTTTGCCAGCTGATGATGCACACAAACTTGCAGAAGAGATAAAAGCCTGTGATATGCTTCTTGTTGGTACTCCCGTTTACTGGGGAAATATGAACGGAAAATTAAAAGCCCTTTTTGACCGCCTTGTATATGTTCTAATGAAAGAAAGCAAAAAAGGAATTCCTCTTCCACTGCACAAAGGGAAGAAGGCAATGATTGTTACAAGCTGCACAACACCCTTCCCTTTCAATTATCTTTGCGGGCAATCAAGTGGAGCAGTTCATGCTGTAAAAGAAGTTCTTA
>JAILQA010000267.1 GCA_024699205.1 Treponema sp.
CAGATAGAACTGCATGAGTGCTACATTCAGATTGGCCCCGGTGCAACTTTGGAAGACATTATAAATCTTGGACGCAATCATATTCCTTCGGTTCTTTATGAGGCCCTTGTTTCAATTGCAAATCCTATGATACGAAACATGGCCACAATCGGCGGAAATATTTGTTCCATGCAGCACAAATGTACTTTGTATGCTCCCCTGCTCGCTCTGGAAACAAAGCTTGAGTTCAAGAGTTTTTCAGAAACAATTGTTGAATCCTTGCAAAAATTTAAAAAAGTACCGGATGGATTTGTTCTCTCAAATATCCGCGTGCCTTTGATGGATGAAGACATTTCAGTTTTCAGAAGAATCGGTTCAGAAAATAAAATAACCCAAACTTCGGCCTCTTATGCATTTATTGCAAATACAGAAAAAAATATCATTATAGAAATAAAACTGGCACTGGCAGGCCCCATTGCTTTTAAAAGCAAAAGCATTGAAAATCAGCTGATTGGACACAGACTTCCGCTTTCTGTCAAAGATATTGATGTAATTCAAGATAAAATATATCAAGAATTCAATGAAGCAACTGCCAATCAGATGATAAGCAATGTTTTAAAACAGCAGTTTTTTAATCTTACGCGATACAGTTTTGAGCAGTTGACCTAAGCAAATTATTTCAACAGCGTGCAGTCGCCATAACTGAAAAATCTGTATTTATTTTCCACAGCAATTTTATAAGCATTAAGAATGTGCTCGCGTCCTGCAAAGGCTGAAACAAGCATAATCAGGGTGCTTTCCGGCGTGTGGAAATTTGTAAACATCTGGTCGATTACCTTAAATTTATACCCCGGATACATAAAAATATGAGTACTGCTGGTACCCGCTTTAACAAGGCCTGCTTCATCGGCTGCGCTTTCAAGGGTTCGCACGCTGGTGGTGCCGACTGCAAGAATAGGACGACCTTCTGCTTTTGCACGATTGATTTTTTCTGCAGTTTCCACAGGAATTGTAAAAACTTCTTCATGCATTTTGTGATTTTCAATATTTTCTTCACGAACAGGAAGGAAGGTTCCCAATCCTACATGCAAGGTTACAAAACAGCGTTCAATTCCTTTGGCATCAAGGCGGGCAAGCATTTCTTCTGTAAAATGAAGGCCAGCTGTAGGACAAGCGGCACTACCAACTTCCTTTGAATAAACATTCTGATAGCGCTCACTGTCTTCCTCTGTATCTTCACGGCGGATATAAGGAGGAAGAGGAATATGGCCGTTTGTTTCAAACCAGTCTTCGCTGATTGCAAAATCAAATTTTAAAGCACGGAATTCTGTTCCTTCATTACCAGGCCAGTCAACAATTTGAGCTATAGTTCCATCCGGAAATTTATAATTCATACCAGGCTTCTGCTTTTTTGCATTTTTAACCATTACATTCCAGACCAGGCAATCCTTATCAATCTGATTCAGAAACATAAATTCAACTTCGCGACCAGTTGTTTCTTTTATTCCGTAAACTCTGGCTCGTCTAACCCTAGAATTATTAAAAACCATCAAAGCATCAGGTGTAATCAAAGAAGGTAAATCATCCATCATGTGGTGCTCAACTTCACCAGTCTGGCGGCTGATAACCATAAGTTTATCCTGACCTCGAACTCCACTTGGATGTTGTGCTATAAGTTCTTCCGGTAATTCAAAATTAAAATCAGATGTTTTCATATAATCCTCGAAAATAGACTAAAATTATTAAAATATTCAAAAAATTGACTTAAAAGTCAATTAAAATAAGGTTCCTTGGGCGGAATTATTATCGCTTGCTTTAAGACCAAGATGCTCGTAAGCCTTTGCGGTAACAATTCTTCCGCGAGGAGTACGCTGTAAAAGTCCACATTGAATTAAATAGGGCTCGTAATAATCTTCCAGAGTATCCATACTTTCGCCAATGGAAATTGCAAGAGTTTCTGCCCCTACAGGACCACCGCCAAAGTTTTGAATTATTGAAAGAAGAATTTCTCTGTCATATTTTTCAAGTCCCATTTCATCAATATCAAGTTTTTTAAGACCTGAATCAACAATATCAACAGTTATAAGCCCCTTTCCTTCCACCTGAGCAAAGTCACGCATACGGCGGAGAACACGGTTTGCAACACGGGGAGTTCCACGACAACACTGAGCAAGAAGAAGAGCAGCATCCTTTTCTATCTGTACATTCAAAATCCCTGCTGAACGGGTTATGATTTTAGCAAGCTCTTCATGAGTATAAAACTCAAAACGTGGAATAAAACCAAAGCGGGACCGCAAGGGACTTGAAACGCTCCCGGCCTTCGTCGTCGCTCCAATCAAAGTGAAGGGCGGAATCGGGATACGTACAGTGCGAGCGGCTGCGCCCTGTCCAATGATCCAGTCCAG
>JAILQA010000273.1 GCA_024699205.1 Treponema sp.
CCTGCATTTTCAGGATAAAGCTGAATCATAGTATTCAATTTTTCTTTGTATTCATTAAACGGTAATTCTTTAAGTGTAGAACAACAATGAGCCATATAAAAAAGAACATTTTCTACATCATCTTTAAAACGAGGTCTTACATGATGAATTCTAAAATAATATTCGTCAGGAACTTTATACATTAAGACTCTCCTTAATTTTTTTTGCTATAGCTTCAGCCATTAATGGCGGCACAGCATTTCCAACTTGTTTATATTGACTTGTTTTTGTTCCTAGAAAAATAAAATCATCCGGGAACGATTGTATTCTGGCACTTTCTCGAACGGTAGGAATTCTATTCCATTTGTAGTGGAAATGATGTCTATGTCCTGTATCAATTGTAAAGCTTGGTTTTTGACTATTTAATCTAGTCCATGCAATATGTACTTTTCTAGTCTGCTGTAATTCTTCTGGTAAGTTTTTATAGTTTCCACCATCAGGAACTAAAGCTATAATTTCTTTTGTTCGTTCATTATGTTCTGTGATCTGATGATTATAAACTTTATCTGAATTACAACGCATCAGTTTTTGATAATCACATTTTGAAGCAATAGGATAAGGTGTTCCATCTTCCAAAGAATTTTCAGGTAAATCAGAGAGTGCTTCAGAAGAAGTAATCAATTTTTCAACAGTCTTTTCCGGAAACTTGAATTCAAAACCATTTTTAAAACCAACAAAAACAGCACGTCGTCTATTCTGAGGTGTACCATAATTACTTGCTATCAAAACTTGATAAACAACTTTATAACCTAAATCAGAGAAATCCTTAACAATTGAATCACTAACAATTCCTCCACCAATAGAAAGAATGTTAGGAACATTTTCCATCATAAATGCTTTTGGCTTGTAGTATTCAACAAAACGAACAAAGTTTTTATAAAGCTTATTTCGTACATCATCTACAATACGTTTTCCAGCAACAGAGAAGCCCTGACAAGGTGGACCACCTATGATTAAATCAACAGATTTCCCATTTAATTCTTTTTTAATTTCACTTGGTTCAAGAGTGGATAAGTCAGCACAAATGCCTTTTGAATTTTTATGATTATAGTTAAATGTTGTAATTGCATCTTGCCAGGCATCAATACCAACGAGTACATTAATACCTGCTTTTTCAAAACCTAGAGATAATCCGCCACATCCGCAGAATAGGTCTATGCAATTAAGCACATTTTCCACTTTATTTTCCCCACCACTTGAGTGATATTTTTAAGATATTATATCACTGCTACAGTGCCAAATAATGACACTATATTTTTCCTTTTTTTGAATTCTTTAATAACTTTCCAATTATACATCAAAATCGAGAAAAAATCATCATTTTTTTCATTTATATGGGAATTATAGATCACCACTCTACATGTACAATAAAATCAATCCTTTTAGAAGTTGTCTTTACTATCTCAAAGTTTCTCCAGAGTTCAAAATCATCATCATTCAGCATTTCATTAAGTATCTGCTTCAATTGATGGATTTTTACATAGTCAGGTGTTTTACTCTTTTCAAAATAAAACTCAAAAGAAAACTTATAATTTATCGTACCAATAATACGATCTTTTTTGCCCTGCTCGGCTTCTTCAAATAACATATTAAAACATGGCAGCAATTCGGTAGTTTTATATAAAGTTCTATTTGTAAATTGTTTTAATTCAAATTGAAATTGTTCATGTTCTTTGTTCCACGTATCAATATATTCAGGAAGCTTTTCTATCATCAGATATTTTAATCTGTTATACATTTTCAAAAAGTCTTGCATCAGTAATTCTTTCTCCTGTAAATATCAAGTGTCTGCTGAAGGTGGGTAGGAATTTCAAAAGCATAATCATCTTCATGGTTCTGAGTTTTAATAAACTCTTTCTTCTTCAAAAGAAAAAGTTTGATGATTGCTTCTTTCAAATCTGCTGGTAAAGTTGAAGGCAAAAAGCCTGCATTATAATTTAGGAATACTACGTGTCCTTCAAGTTTTGGATCAATAAACATTATTTTTCTTCCGTCAATGACACAATTAGGAACATTTTCCTTTGTCGTCATATCTGTAATGTTCACCATTTCTGTTATGTTGTCTTGATTTGTATACACCTTGCAGTCTCTAACTGTCTGAATCTCATTGTAATTATGATCTTCAAGCGGATAACCAAGGATTTTTTCGATG
>JAILQA010000287.1 GCA_024699205.1 Treponema sp.
TATGTTCTTACAACAATTAATAAACGGTTTGTCGCTTGGAAGCATTTATGCGCTTATTGCTTTAGGCTATACGATGGTTTATGGAATCGTAAAGCTCATAAACTTTGCCCATGGCGATGTCATGATGATGGGTGCTTATGCAGGATATTTTGTCCTGATTTTAATGGGAGTCACTGTTCCCGGCATGATTTGCGCTTTTTTAGTCTCAATGATTTTCTGCGCCCTTCTTTCTCTTGTGATTGAAAGATTTGCCTATCGACCTTTGCGCAATGCTCCTCGTCTTAATTCCCTAATTACAGCAATTGCAATGGAACTTATTCTTCAGAATGTAATGCGCGTTCTTCCTTTTGTTGGTCCAAATCCAAGACAGTATCCAACAATGGAATTAAAGAACTTTAACTTGGGCAGCGTTTCAATTTCAAATCTTCAGCTTATAGTAATTTGTTGTTCAATTGTACTTATGATTATTTTGAACATTATTGTAAATTACACAAAAACAGGAAAAGCCATGCGGGCAGTTTCCTATGATACAGGGGCTGCCAGTTTGATGGGAATCAGTGTAAATAAAACAATTGCAATCACCTTTATAATTGGTTCAATTCTCGCTGGCGCCGGTGGTATTTTGTATGCGACTGCTTATCCTCAGATTGATCCGACAATGGGATACATGCCTGGTCTTAAAGCCTTTGTTGCTGCGGTTCTTGGTGGAATTGGTTCTATACCGGGCGCTATGGTTGGTGGTGTTTTACTTGGTATTGCAGAAACGCTTACAAAAGGATTTATTTCTTCTCAGTATGCAGATGCAATTTCATTCTCAATTTTGATTATAATTCTTCTTGTTAAGCCGACTGGTATTTTTGGCAAGAAAAAGACGGTTAAGGTTTAAGGGGAGGGCAAATTATGAAAAACCAGTTTATAAGAAATACAATTATACTTTCAGTTATCGCCCTGCTTGCAATTTTTCTGCCGGCACTTCTTATTCAGTTTGAAGTAATCAATGCTTACACTGCGCAGATAATCACTCTTTCGGGAATAAACGCAATCATGGCGCTGAGCGTAAACATAATCTGCGGAATCACTGGTCAGCTTTCGCTGGGACAGGCAGGATTTATGGCAATCGGTGCCTATTCTACAATCCTTTTGACACAAAATCTTCATATTCCGCTGGTAGTAAGCATTCTACTTGCCGGAATAATCACCGCAATCTTTGGCTTTTTAATCGGTTTCCCAACTTTAAAGCTAGAAGGTGATTAACTTGCAATTGTAACTCTTGGTTTTGGTGAAATTATCCGCGTAATTTTGGTAAACTTAAAGGGAATTACAGGCGGTCCAAACGGAAAATCTTTTTCTACTTTGCTCTGTTTTAATCCAATGCTTGCCTATATCGTGATTATCGGTGTTCTTATTTTGCTGATTGTCCTCATACAGAATTTTATCCGCTCAACTTACGGTCGCGCAATTCTTGCAGTACGCGAAGATGAAATTGCCGCTAATTCTTCTGGTATTTCGGTTTTCCGTTACAAGATGATTGGTTTTGTAATTGCTTCTTTTGTTGCAGGAATCGGCGGTGCCCTTTATGTGTGTCTGATTGGCTTTATCAAACCGGAACAGGCTTCTTTCAACAATTCAATCAACTATCTGATTTATGTTGTTCTTGGCGGTATGGGCTCTACTACAGGTTCAGTTCTTGCAGCCTTTGTTCTTACTTATTTGCAGGAATTCCTCAGATTCTTAAAGAATTTCCGTCTGCTCATTTATCCGGTAATTTTGATTATTGTTATGCTCTTCCGTCCACAGGGCTTGCTGGGACATAAGGAAGTTTCGTTTGTAAAATGCTATGAATGGCTTAAAGCTGGCGGATTAAAAAAACTGTTCGCTAAAAAAGCCAAAACAGCTGAAGCTTCACAATCAGATTTAGCAGTAGACTCAACAAAGGAGGAAAAATAATATGGCAGAAGAAAAAAAGACTGTTTTGCAGGCTTCCGATATTTCCATTGTTTTTGGCGGACTTACTGCGGTTTCAAATTTTTCCTGTGAATTAAAAGAAGGCGAGCTTGTCGGTTTGATTGGACCTAACGGTGCCGGTAAAACAACAATTTTTAATATGTTAAGTGGAGTTTATACTCCTACAAGCGGCCAGATTACTTTTTGGGATAGAGATAATAAAGTCCGAGTAATCAACAAAAAGTCTCCTGCCCAGCTCAATAAAATGGGAATTGCGCGCACTTTTCAGAACATTCGCCTCTTTGGTAACCTTACCGTTGCAGATAATGTTAGAATCGCCCTTCATAATCAGAGAATTGTAAATCCTTTTGATGTTCTTCTCAGACTTCCTCGCTTTAGACGGGATGAAAAGATTATGACCCAGCGTGTTGCTGAACTGCTTTCAATCCTCAAAATTCAGGATAAAAAAGACGAACTTGCAAAAAATTTGTCTTACGGTGAGCAGCGAAAACTTGAAATTGCCCGGGCAATTGCTTCTAATCCTAAAGTTCTTCTTTTGGATGAACCAGCCGCAGGTATGAACCCTCAGGAAACTGAAGAATTGCGCCAGATGATAGAAATTATTCGCCGCGATTTTAATCTCACAGTCCTTTTGATTGAGCATGATATGAAGTTTGTAATGGGAATCTGTGAAAGAATTATGGTTTTGGATTATGGAAGAATCATCGCACATGGAACTCCTGATGAAATAAAGACAAATCCTGATGTAATTAAAGCTTACTTAGGAAATGAGGCAAGCTAGAAAGGGAGAAGGAGATATTTATGTTAAAAGTAGAGAATCTTATTGTAAATTACGGGGCAATCCGTGCTATAAAAAATATTTCGTTCAATGTAGAAAAAGGCGAAATCATTACATTGATTGGTGCTAATGGAGCTGGAAAAACAACGACATTGCATGCAATTTCAAATATCATAAAAAAGCAGGCAGGCAAAATCCTTTTTAAGGATGAAGATATTACAAATATTGCTCCCGATAAAATTGTTGCACGAAATCTTATTCAGGTTCCAGAAGGACGCCGTATTTTCCAGAATCTTACTGTAAAAGAAAATCTGGAACTTGGTGCCTTTTTGCGAAAAGATAAAGCGCAGATTAAACTTGATTTGGAGCGCGTTTTTGATTATTTTCCTAGATTGAAGGAAAGAATTAAACAAAATGCCGGTACTCTCTCTGGTGGTGAGTTGCAGATGCTTGCTATGGGGCGTGCACTTATGGCCCAGCCAGATTTGCTTTTGCTTGATGAACCTTCTATGGGACTTGCACCAATTTTTGTTGATGAGATTTTTAATATTGTTCAGAAAATCAATAAGGACGGAACGACAATCCTTTTGGTTGAACAAAATGCATTTAAGGCTTTGTCAATTGCTGACAGAGGGTATATACTTGAAACAGGCGAAATCACAAAAAGTGGTGCGGCACAGGATTTAATTAGCGATCCTGCCGTAAAAGAAGCCTATCTCGGAGGTTAAAAGCAGCCCTTGCATTGGTACTTTGACAAGTATTGATACCAGCTGCTTTCACAGTTTGCAAGACAAACTGTGAATTGGTTTTTAGGAGGTTTATATGATTATTCGAGATGTGATGACAAAGAATCCAGTGTGTGTAACAGAATCTACCTCTGTTACCGAAGCAAAACAAATTATGAACAGCAGGAAAATCAACAAACTGCCGGTTTTAAACAGCTCTAAAAAGCTTGTTGGTATTATTACAAAGAATGATATTGCAAAGGTTTCTCCTTCAGAGGCAACAACCCTTGATATGTACGAAATCAGTTCTCTGCTTGCAAAACTAACCTGCGGAAAATTTATGACCAAAAAGGTTATTACAATCAGTGAGTCAGAAATTGTTGAAGAAGCTGCAAGAATCATGGCAGATAAAAATATTGGATGTCTGCCGGTTGTAAATGATGATGTAGTTGTAGGAATTGTTACTGAAAGTGATTTGTTTGAGCTTTTTGTTCAGATGTTCGGTGCCCGTGAAAGTGGTGTAAGAGCAAATTTCCAGCAGGTAGATAAACCTGGACAGCTTTCAAAAATCTTCAGCGCAATTGCTGACAAAAAAGGAAATATAATTTCTGTAGTTACACGCGAATCAAAGATTGAAGGAAAAAGACGTGTAACGGTAAAGGCCAGCGATATTTCAGTTGACGAAATGAAAGAAATTCTACAAAACGCTCAAGCTGATATTATCGATATCCGGATGGTATAATGAATCTCAATTCTTCTTTTATAATTGATAAATTTCTCTCAACTCACCTCGAGGTTTTTACTGCTGATTATTTTTATCGTTATATAAGAAGTAAGGGTGAACGGTTAACAAGAAGCCAGGCTCATGATATTCTAAATGCCTCTGATTATGTTTTTTCTCTGGTTGGAGAAGAATATGTGACCAGGGCTGGTGTTTTTACCGGAAGATGGTTTAGTTTTAAACCGTCAAAAGAGGAAATAAAAAAAAGGCATATAATTCTAGGGCATAGATGTATGCCTTTTGTAAATCCTAATATTCCTCCTGATCAGATACAGGTATTAAACACCCATACACAAATTGTGCCGGATGAAACGGTTTTTTCAATGAATCTTGCAATGGATGTTTTTGCACTTTTTGGTGAAGGTTATGTTATTCCCTATCTCTATAATGATCCGGCTAACACCAAGAATACAATTGCATCTTTGCAGTATAATAATCTGCCTTCCGAAATCACTTTGACTTCCTGGCCATTAGATGACATTATTGACCATAAAGATTTCAAGTACGGTGACAGGTTGCTCTGCAGGGTGGTTGACTGGGCTCACAATGAAGTTGAAATAGTCATTCAAAAAAATGAATCAAAAAGCGAGATTTCCAAAGCGGATATTCAGCGCGAAGAATGGTATTCTATTTTTGAAAATGGTATTCTTGCAAGTCTTCAAAAAAACGGCCCGGCGGGGTCAATCGAAGAACAACTTGCTTTTTTGTTTCTAGAAAACGAACGTGAGCTTTGCATAGAAAACTGTGGCAGTTCAGAAGAGTTTTTAAAGCATACAAAAAAAATTGGCTTTGCACCCTATGGAGTTGAATCAAGAATCTGGCATACAGGGCAAGTAATTCCCTATATCGGCCAGTGGAATCAAGATGTTTCTTCCGAAGTTCTCTTTTCGAACATCTCTTTAGTATTTGCTCCACAAATTATAGATTGTTATTTAAAGAATTATGTTTATGAATGCCGTCGAAAGCATACAAAAAAGACTATTGATCAGTTAATAAACGATATTTTTCCTGTTTCTTTAAAAATGTCGCCAACAGAACGCAAGCTGCTTTTATTGAATATAGAAAAACGGCATGATATAATAAAAAAAGAATATAATCAGTTTGCTGAGCACAAAAACGAGCCTGTCAGAAATCGTATTATAGAGTTATTTTCCCAAGTTAGTTCTCTGTTATGCTCAATCGGATGTTCAGGATTAAAGCTGGAATTGTTTCCCCAGCAGGAACTGATTGTGCTTACTCAGCTGTTTAATCATTTAGAGAGAATGATTGAGGAGCTTGAAAATGTTTACTTGAGAGATAGCCTGCCAATAGATGATATTTTACTCTCCCTTGAAGGCATGGAAGAAACTTTTGAAGATATTTTT
>JAILQA010000315.1 GCA_024699205.1 Treponema sp.
AAAAAGTAATTGGAGCCGGAGATGCTTCTGGTATGTTCCCTCTTAAAATACACGGAACAAAAGCTGAATATAACAAAGACTTCCTTGATAAGTTTGAAAAGATTGAAAAAATCAAGGCAATTCCACATTCTGGCAGTCTGATTGACCAGCTCTTCCCTAAAGTACTTATGGCTGGCGAAGATGCAGGTAGTCTTACTAAAGAAGGAGCCCTCTTCTTAGACCCTACAGGTGAACTCAAAGACGGTATTCCATTCTGTCCTCCAGAAGGTGATGCAGGAACCGGTATGGCAGCAACTAATTCTGTTGAAGAAAAAACTGGTAACATTTCTGCCGGAACTTCTGTATTCAGTATGGTTGTTTTGCAGAAGGATTTATCAAAGGCTTATCCTGGAATTATTGATATAGTTACAACTCCTGACGGAAAACCTGTCGCAATGGTTCACGCAAACAACTGTACAGGCGAACATAATTACTGGATAAATCTTTTTAAGGAAGTTGGTGATTTGATGGGTGCAAAAGCTGGAATTGGCCAGTATTTTGATACTCTCATTATTAAATCTCTTGAAGCAGATAAAGATTGCGGCGGACTTCTTGCCTACAACTATCTTTCCGGAGAAACAATCACAGGCTTTAATTCAGGACGTCCATTATTTGCCAGAGCCGAAAATGCAAACTTTACAATTGCAAACTTTATGCGAACCCAGATGTTCTCTTCTCTTGGTGCACTGAGAGCCGGAATGAACATTCTTTATGATGAAGAAAAGGTTCCTGTAGAAAGCATGACTGGTGCCGGCGGATATTTTAAAACAGAAGCTGGATTAAAATACATGGCAGCTGCAATGAAAACTTCTGTAAGTGCAATGGAAACTGCAGGCGAAGGCGGACCTTGGGGAATGGCACTTTTAGCAGCCTACTCTCTCGACAATTCTAAGGAATCTCTTGCAGACTTTTTGAATACAAAAGTTTTTGGAAACTGCAAAAAGACCACAGCTGCTCCAGAAAAAGACCTTATTGAATCCTTCAATATTTTCTTTGAAAGATATATGAAAGGTCTTGAAATTGAACGCGCAGCCGTAAACACACTTTAAGGAGTATAAAACCGCTATGACTTACGAAACAATAAGAAATCAGGCTTACGAAGCCAATATGAAAATCCCTGAAAATCACCTTGCCCTTTACACCTGGGGAAATGTATCTGCTTTTGACAAAGACAAGGGAGTTTTTGCAATCAAACCTTCTGGAGTACCTTATCCAGACCTCACACCAGAATCTATGGTTATTGTTGATTTGGAAGGAAAAGTTGTTGATGGAAAATTAAATCCTTCATCTGACACTCCAACCCACGCAATTTTGTATAAAGAGTTTGGAATAAATCAGAAGGCAGAAATCGGCGGAATTATCCATACCCATTCTACTTATGCAGTAAGCTGGGCTCAGGCAGTAAAAGCAGTTCCTCTTTTTGGAACTACCCATGCGGATCATATACAAAAAGCAATTCCATGCACTCCTTATCTTTCAAAGGAAGCAGTTGAATCTGATTACGAAAAAGAAACCGGTCTTTTGATTGTAAAACACTTTGCTGATTTAGGATTAAATCCAACAGAAGTAAATATGGTTTTGTGCGGTGGACACGGACCTTTTGCCTGGGGAAAAAATGCAGAAAAAGCAGTTTACAATGGAACCGTTCTGGAAGAAATCTGTAAAATGGCTTTGAATACTCTGCTTATTGAGCCAAACGCACAAACTCTGCCTGATTACATAATCAATAAGCATTACATGCGCAAGCACGGACCAAATGCTTATTATGGACAGAAATAAAGATTTATAATCAAAGAAATGAACAGGACTTCTCAGACAAAGGCTATAGTTTTATCTCTAAAAGAAATTGGCGAAAACAATTTTAATGTTACTTTGCTAACCCAATTTCAAGGGATAATCTATGCAACTTTGTATGGAGGTCCAAAAAGTAAATTAAAATCTTTAGTTTCTCAATGGAACTCAGGAATAATTTACCTCTATCACAATCCAGAAAAAAATCAGACAAAAATCAGTGATTTTGATGTAAAAAATTATCATCAGACTTTTTCCAGCAGTCTTTTTAAGTTATATGCCGCTTCCCTTGCAGCAGAAATTGCAATAAAAACAAAATGCGCAGGAAGCAACGAAGAGTGCTGGAAGCTTGTATCGGGTTTTCTTGATGGACTTGATTTATCAAATGAAGAACAGGGACGAGTCGGTCTGGTCAGGTTTTTGTGGAGGTATTTGGATTTGCTTGGAATCAGGCCCGATGCAACTTATTGCGGAAGATGTGGCAAGTCTTTTTTGACAAACGCCCAAAATCAGACAGAAGCTCAAAATCCGTCTGAAATACAAAATCTGCCAGAATCAAAAAATCAAATTGAATCCCTGCAAGAAACGTATTATAATAGTATTGATAATATTTTTATCTGCCAGAATTGTGCCGGACAAGAAGAGCATTTTTTTCCTTTAAGTAAAGATGCAATCACTTATCTTGCGGCAATTTCTGTGCTTACGCCTGCAGAAGTAAGAAAGCTGCATATTGATAAAAATGCTTATATGCAGATTAAAAATATTGCATTTTTTTTGACAGAAAATAGTATCGAATCAAAATTAAACTCTATAGAAACTGGGACGGGGATTTTATGAGAGCGACTGATATCATTACAAAAAAACGCGGAACATTCGTAACAAAATCTAACGGTGAAAGAATTTTAAAAGATTCACTGCCACTTACAAAAGAAGAAATCCATTTTATGATTCAGGGCTGCGTTGACGGTTCAATTCCAGAATATCAGATGTCTGCCTGGCTGATGGCAGTTTTCTTTAACGGAATGACTTTTGAAGAAACCGGCTATCTGACACAGGAAATGTTAAATTCCGGCGATACTATAAATCTCCATAAATATAATTATGAACAGTTTAAAAACGCAATCTTTATAGACAAGCATTCTACGGGCGGTGTTGGCGATAAAATCTCCCTTCCACTCGCACCTATCGTTGCCAGCTGCTGTTTAAAAGACCCTATGATGAGTGGAAGAGCTTTGGGACACACAGGTGGAACTCTTGATAAGCTGGAATCAATTCCGGGGTATAGAACAGATTTGTCAGAAGAACAATTTGTTGATTTTGTTGCAAAAACAGGCTATGCCATGGTCGGTCAGAGTAAGAAAATCGCTCCTGCAGATAAGATTTTATATGCTCTTCGTGATGTAACTGCAACTGTAGAATCAATTCCTCTTATTACAGCCAGTATTCTTTCCAAGAAGATTGCCGAAGGTGCAGACGGACTTGTTTTTGATGTAAAATATGGCTCTGGTGCCTTTATGAAATCCACAGAAGATGCAAAACTTTTAGCTCAGTTCCTGGTAAATACTTCAAAAGCCATGGGCAAAAAAGCCTCTGCCTTTATTACAGACATGAATACGCCTTTAGGTTACAAAATCGGTAACTTCCTCGAAATTGAAGAAAGTATTGAATGTCTTAAAGGACAAGGCCCTCAGGATGTAATGGATCTTACTTATGAAATAGGTGCAGAAATGCTTGTTCTTGCAGAAATTGCAAAAGACAGAGAAGAAGGTCATAGTCTTTGTAAAAAAGCCGTTGAATCTGGCAAAGCCCTTGAAAAGTTTTTACAAAATGTAAAAGATCAGGGCGGAAATGCAGAAGAATTAATGAATCAGATAAATGTACGTCG
Organism: Treponema sp.; assembly: GCA_024699205.1. Taxonomy (GTDB): domain Bacteria; phylum Spirochaetota; class Spirochaetia; order Treponematales; family Treponemataceae; genus Treponema_D. The sequence continues at coordinate 3,716 of JAILQA010000315.1, forward strand.
CTCTCCTTATAAAACGGAATTAATTGCAGAAGAGGACGGCTATATAAATATAGATGCTTATAAAACAGGCATTGCAGGTGTAACTTTAGGTGTTGGTAGAAACAAAACGACGGATTCTGTTTGTGCAGATGCAGGAATCATTTTACATGCTAAAAGCGGCGAAAAAGTTACCAAAGGAACTTTACTTATGGAAATATTTGGAAAAGATAAAGACTGTTTAACCCCCGCATTAAACACATTAAAGCAAGCGCTTTCGTATTCAGAAAGGCCACTTAAAAAAAATCCATTATTTTTCGAAAAAATCTAACTCTAATAGGAAAATGACTTGAAAAATTGGACAAAGACTCCTGTTACAAAACAACAGATTGATGAATTATGCAATAAGCATATTCAGAATAAAATAAGGGCTCTGTTCGGAAAAGATTTATCCGAGCAGGAAGGAAAATATTACACACAGATTCTTGCAAGTATTTTTTTGCGCCGTAATATAAAGGAGCAAAAGGATATTCTCTTTTATCTTGAAGATGATTTGCGTTTCCAGCATAATCCTTTTCTTTTTAATTCAATGGAGGATGCTGTTGAGCGCATTCTTCAAGCAAGAGATGAAAATGAAAAAGTCCTTATTTTTGGTGATAAAGATGTTGACGGAATAACCAGTACAACAATTCTTTATGATTACCTTAAAAAGATTGGAATTGATGTAAGCTGGCGTGTACCTGTTAATAATGATGCCTACGGACTTTCAATAGAAGCAATTGACGATTTTGTAGCTAAAGATGGAAGTCTTATTATCACCGTTGACTGCGGGATTTCTAACATTGATGAAATCAATCATGCAAATGACCTCGGAATAGACGTGATTGTTACAGATCATCATAATTCACCGGAAGTTTTACCAGATGCAATTGTTATTCTTGATCCAAAAATTCCTGATTCAGGCTACCCTTTTTCTGATATTTCGGGTGCTGCAGTTGCCTACAAGCTTGTTTCTGCCCTTCGTTTTGCAAATACAGATTTTTACAACGCAGAAATCTGTCTTTTTAATATTTCAGAAGATAATGAAAACAAATGCTATATGGTTGACTGTCTGAGCATTCGCAATCTTACAAAAGTCAAAGAGCTCCATGAAAAAATAATTCCAGGCAAAACTTCAATTTATGATTTGAAACTGCCTTATTTTTTGCAGGGACAATTGATTTATGTCTGGGATGCTCCACAAATAAAATCAATATTACGGGATATTTTTGGCAGTGGAATTGAATTTAACCTTAATGATTTAAAGAAAGACATCGTAAAAATGATGCCTTCCTTAAATACAAAAAAGGCAGAAGATTTAAAAGAACTTTCTTTAATAGCAAAATACATTGAAGAAGAAAATACAGCAATAAACAGTCTTTTCAATCTTTATGTTACATATTGCAAAAGGATAATCGCTTCAAAGCATTCTGAGGATGTTATTGATGAACAGAAAGACTTACAGCTGGTAGCTATTGCTGCAATTGCTGATATTATGCCGCTTCAAAACGAAAACCGCATTTTTGTACGAAAAGGAATTGAATCAATTAAAAAATATAAACCTCGTCCAGGCCTTCTTGAACTTTTTTCAAAAATGAGGATTGATACCGAATCTATTACAGCAAAAGATTTATCCTGGTCGCTTACCCCTGCCCTGAATGCAGCAGGAAGATTGGGAGAAGCTGATGTTGCAGCAAAACTTCTTATTTCTGATAATGCGCAGGAGCGGGAACAATTAGCCCAGCAGGTTTATGATTTTAATGAAAAACGTAAACAAATGGTTTCTGACACCTA
>JAILQA010000338.1 GCA_024699205.1 Treponema sp.
CAGGTGGAATCATCATCATGATTGTAGCTGCTGCCATAAGTCCGCTGTTATTAAAATAAAGTGCATTGAATGACTGAAGTCCCAAAGAAACTGTGTACTTCATCTTGTCCTGAATATAAATAAGGGCATAGTAATAATCATTCCACCAGAAAATTGCAGTGTTAAGACCAATTGTAAGTAATACCGGTTTTGCCTGAGGTACAATTACACTCCAAAGGATTCTGAGAGGTCCACATCCGTCTATTTTTGCAGCTTCATCAAGTTCAAGAGGAAGCCCCATCATAAACTGGCGTACAAGGAAAACGTTCATGGCACTACAAGCAAAGAAGGCAGGAACTGTAAGTGGAAGGTAAGTATTATACCAGCCCAACCAGTTGTACATTACAAAGCTTGGAATGAGCGTAACCTGTGATGGAAGCATCATTGTAGAAAGCAGGAGGATAAACAAGGTATTTCTTCCCTTGAACTTAAATCTTGCAAAACCATAGGCAACAAGAGTTGCAGAAAGAACGGCACCTACTGTTGCTATGATAAGAATGAACAATGTATTAAGAATATAACGTGGGAATGGAGATTTCTTTAAAGCTTCTGAATAGTTAGGCCAATTGAACTTAACTGTTCTTACACGCATATCAGGTGTTGCAGGAGGAAGAAGATAATACTCTGATGGATTATCAGGATTTACATATTTCCATAATTTATCTTCCTTATCTACATAAGCAAGCTGTCTTTTCTGACCATTAACTTCTACGTTATACAAGAAATATTTTTTTCCTGGGGTACCATAATTAGGAATACTCACCTGGCGACCTTCGATAGGAATCAAAGAGGCAGGAACTGTCTTAATTACAGTTTTTGATGAAAATGAATTACAAAGCATTCCCGCTACAGGATAGAGGATAAAAATACTACCCAAAACTAAAATTATTAATGCTATAATTTTTCTGCGGCGTTCAAGTGATTCTATAGTCTTCATTTTTTCACCTCATTATCGTAGAATACCCACATATCTGAACTCTTGAATACAAGCATTGTAAGAATAAGAATGATTACGAAAAGAATCCAGGCAAGAGCAGATGCATATCCCATCTTCTGATACTTAAATGCGTTGTTGTAAAGATAGAGGTTGAAGAACTCGGTTGAATGTGCAGGTCCACCTTTTGTCAAAACCATTGGTTCTGCAAAGTACTGGAAGGTTCCGATAATTCCCATAATAAGCTGATAGAAGAGGATTGGTGTCATCTGTGGAATTGTTACATGCCACAACTGCTGCCATCTGTTACAACCATCAAGCTCTGCTGCTTCATAAAGTTCTGTAGGAATACCCTGAAGTCCAGAAAGGTAAATAATCATTCCTCCACCACAGCCCCAAACGGACAGGAAAAGGAAACAATAAAGCGTATATTTTGGATCCAGCAGCCATTTTGGTGCTGAGCCTCCGAATTGTCTGATTAAAAAGTTTATAACACCATATTGGTCATCAAAAAGACCGCGCCACAACATGGCAACTACAACTCCGGAAATAAGGGATGGTAAATAATAAAGAGTTCTCCAGCCTTTCATTCCAGGAACATTCATGTTAAGCATGTAAGCAAGTAAAAATCCGCAAACAATTCCAATCGGGATAGACAAAAATGCAAATTTAAAAGTAACTTTCAGTGAATTCCATACGTATTTATCATGGATAAGTCCTGTAAAGTTACTGAATCCAATAAATTCAGCCGGGTTACGACCATCATATCTTGTAAACGAAAGGATTAAAGAAGCAATCATTGGACCTGCAGTAAACACTATGAATCCTATAAGCCATGGGCTTATAAACGCATAGCCCAGAATATTATTATTTCTCTTCTGGTTTATTCTATGTATTTTTTCTGACATAGTATCCTCCTTTTTTTAATAAAAAAGTTTTGTTACCCGGATAAGTGCACAAAGGCACAAATCCGGATTGTTGTTTCATTTATAGGGTATTACTTATGGCTTGCCCAATATTCGTCAAGGTAACCCTGAACTTCTGTATTAAGTTCTTCTGCAACTTCGTCTGTATCTTCTGAAAGACCAGAAATTACATTTGCCATAGCACCTTCCATTGCATCCCAAACTTTACCAAAGTTAGGAACCCATGCTTCATTGTTTGGATTATCAGCATAAGCACCAGCATCAATAAGAACCTGCCAGTTGATATTTGGACGACCTTCTTCAATAACTTCGCCGTTTTCATCAACGATACCGTTCTTTCTTTCATCAATCCATGATTTTTGGAACTGTTTCATAGCAGGAATTCCACCATAGTTCTTGTTAAGTCTGATGTAGTTCTCTGGTTTGAAGAGCCATTTGTAAACTTCCCAAGCTTTGTCGTGGTTCTTTGCACTCTTACACATAACGAATGTATCGATGTTTGTTGCAGAAACAATGTGTCCATCCAAAGAAGGAATTGGAGCAATGTTCCACTTGAAGTTAGCATCCCAACCTTCGTAAGCATAGCTCATCCAAGAGAATACTTCCCACATAGCACACTTGTTTGAACCAAGAGGATCGTTATCACCAAACAAAGCAGCACCAGCAGCTGAATCTGAACTTGGTCTAACTTTGTATGTATAAATCTGATCCTGTAAATCTTTGAATGCTTTCTTCCATTCTGGTGAGTTCATCTGAGCAGTCTTATAATCTGCTGAAACACCAAGAGAAACAGGGTTGCCGTTCTTGTCGAAGTATTTTCCAATCCAAGCACGCCATGGAGCCCAGTCTGTTCCGTCATATCCGAACTGTGTTACATATTCCATGTTGAAGTCTGGAGAGTATGTGTTGTTGTCGTTCTTATCCAATGTCATCTTGCGAGCCATGTCGATAAGTTTTTCATATGTCCAGTCTTTTGTTCCCCATGTTGTTGGAGGATAGTCGATACCTGCACGGTCAAAAATGTCTTCATTATAGTAAAGAACTGATGGGTAATATCCGATTGGAAGACCAACAAGTTTGTTTTCGCCGTTGATATTGTATCTCATACTTTCAACAAGCTGATCATCATAATCTTTCAAGTTAATTCCGTCTTTTTCGAGGTAAGGAGTGATATCCATCCATTCATCAATGAATTTACCAACTCCCATAACTCCAACAGGACCACAAATATCCGGAGTCATGTTACCAGCTACAAGTGTAGTAAATTTCTGCTCAGAGTCTGCATACTGTACTGTAAGGAATTCCAGCTGGATTCCTTTTTCCTTTCCTATGGTATCGTTGAATTCTTTCTGAAGTGCTTCATGTACTGCAATCTGTGAAGGGTCAGTACCTGTACCAAAACCAACCATAACCTGAATCTTTTCTCTGGCAGGTCCCTTTGCTTTTGAACAGCCAGTGAATACCATTAGTGCTGCACCTAACAACACAACGCTTTTACGTAAAAGTGTTTTCATTCTTAAATCTCCTTACTTTTCACCCAAAAGGGCGGTTTATGCTTTAATTATCAGCACAAAATACCACGTTGTCAAGGAAAATTTTTCTCGTGAAAGTAAATTTTTGCATTTTTTTCAAAATTCGTGCAAAATTTCTCAAAAATTCATGAAAAATTTAAGTTGACAGACTGAATATCCCGTGTTAAAGTTTTCACGTGAAAGTATAAAAATAAATTTGTTGCTGACGCTAATGTATTCAACTACGGAGGCCGAAGCGGAGTAAGGAGGCAATGATGTCTAAAAAAGAACCGATATTTTCTTTTCTAACAGACGGCACGGTTCAGATAAAAGAGAATATTAAGAACAAAACTAAAGAACCATGGCTTATGCTGGAAGCAAGCCGCAACAAATCACTTACAGATACACTTTGCTGGGGTATTACTAATAATGGTTCTGACTTTGCAAGAATTGGAACACAGGAAGGAGACTTACTGAATGGTTTTGTACATGAAGATCCATATAAAACCAGAATGTTGGGTTCCTACATTTATATAACAGATTTAGAAGAGAAAAAATATTTCTCTGGTTGCTGGTATCCTGTAATGAACAAAAACCAGAATCTTGAAACATTATTCAAGTTTGGTTCAGTAACAACAAAAACTTCCTATTTAGGAATTGATGTTGAAATCACAAAGTTCATCCCTAATGAATTCTACGGATTGGTTCAGTGTGTAAAAATTACAAATACAAACAGCAGAGCAAGAAAACTCAGAGTTTTCTCTACAGAAAGCATAAATATCGGTGATGCAAGAGGCCTCCAGTTCTCAGGTTTCAACTCTATGATGATGGCCGGCGGATTCTTCGATAAAGAATTAAGCGGATTTGTATGGCGAAATAACTATGGTATTTCTTTTGATTGCGATGAAGACAAAATCAAAGGACTTTTTGGAAAAGTATTAGTTCATATTTCTTCAGAAAAATTGTCTACATATTCTTCACGCTACAAGGATTTTGTAGGTCATTACACAAATACAATGGCAAATCCAGCCGGTCTACTTGCTGATAAGCTTGCAGAAACATCATCTGAAGAAATGTGTAGTGCACTTTCTGTTCTTGCAAATGATATAGAACTTGCAGCAGGCGAAACAAAAGAAATCGTATTCTCACTTGTAGCTGTAAGCACAGAAGATTATTACTGCAATAATAAAAAAGAAATCAAAAATGTAATGAAAATGATTTCTACGCCAGAAAAAGTTCACAAACTTTATGACGAAGTAAGTAAAGACTGGAATGACGAACTTTCTAAACTTCAGTTAAAGGTAAGCGGAGAAGATCTTTTCGACCATTCTTTCAAATGGCTTCAGTATCAGTGTGCAATGGTATGCTGCCTTAACCGCATGAAGTCCCGCTTCCATTCAGGTTTTGAATATGGATTCGGCTTCCGCGATATTTTACAGGATATGCTCGCTCTTCTCCCTTATGATACAAAACGTACCCGCGACTTCCTCCTTTACACAGCAGAACAAATGTTCTCAGACGGTTCTGTTTACCACAACTTCTATGTTTCGGCACCTGGAACAAGAGATTTCAAGGCTTGTGATGATCCAATCTGGTTGATTTATGCAGTATGCGAATACATAAAAGAAACTAATGATTTTGATTTCCTCTATGAAAGAGTAAATTTTGCAGACGCAAAAGAAAAACTCGAAGCAAAATCAGGAACTATCATTGAGCATTGTAAAGCAGCTCTTAACCGCGTATGGAAATATTCAACAGACGGAATTCCACAGATGTTTGATGCTGACTGGAACGACGACTTGAGCGGTTATGAAGATCACCTTTCTGTAATGGCTGCAGAAATGATGTACAAAGCCCTTAAAGATTACGAAGAACTCTGCAATCACCTTGATTCAGAGGAAGAAAAGAAATACGGCGAATTGTGCAAAGAACGTGCAGAAAAAATCAAGGCAACAGTAAACAAATACTGTATCGATTCATCAGGCGCTTATATCCGACTTTTAGGACCAGGTAAAGACGCTTCAAAGAACATTGGTTCAAGCGATACAGACGGAATTATGTTCCTTGAGCCAACAGCCTGGGCAGGCTTCAGTGAAATTGCCACAAAAAAGCAGTTCTTAAAATCAGCTGAGCAGATGGACAAAAAACTTGCAGCAAAAGGTGGAATCTGCGTTTGTACACCAGATACATCATTATCAGAAGGAAAACTTCCAGCATCAAACAGTGCTTACGTAAAAAATGCACCTGGTAAAAAAGAGAATGGAAGCTTCTTCCGACATCTGGAATCCTGGGTTATTGCTTCTTACTGTAAATATGGTGAAGGCAAAAAAGCCTGGAAGCTTTTGTATGATACATTGCCAGCAGTTTGCTATGCAGATACTCCAGCTTACTCTGCTGAACCATTCGTTTATCCAGAATATGCGTGTGGTCCATCAAGTCAGGATTATGGAAGAGCCGGACACACCTGGCTTACAGGTACAGCACCAACAAGACAGCGCGTAATTGCAGAAAATATCTTCGGTTTACAGCCTGCTTACGAAGGATTGATTATTGATCCTTGTGTTCCATGCTGGGAAAACTTCAAAGCATTCCGAATCTTCAGAAATACTAAGTTTGAAATCACTTTCGTAAACAAAAACAAAGTTCAGAAAGGAGTAAAAACTATTACTGTTGACGGAAAAACTTTGGAATCAAACTGCATTACAAGCGAATGGTTTGACGGTAAAAAACATCAGGTAATTGTAGAAATGGGAAAATAAAAAAAATGATTAGGTTTATAACTCGTGATTTTTGCAAAATAGAAGAAAAAGTCTCTCACAAAGCAATCAGGCAGTTATCCTCCAGCAAGGCTTTTAAGGAATACAAGTTCCCTGCCTTGTTGGACGCAGATAAAGTAATTACCCTTTTGCCAGAAAATGCCACAGAAGAAGATTGTGCAAAAGTATTCAAGCTTTCACTTTTTTCTTTTATGGGCACAGACGGCATGAGAGGAAAAGTCTGCACACAAAGATTTGAAGGCCTTGAAACACTCAGAAAATATCTTGCTGAAAATCTGATTTCAGTTTCTTTACTTGAACTTTCGGCTCTTGCCTTTATCAGAATGCTGAAAGAAACACAAAACGAAGCCCTCAAAATCTGCTTTGGAAATGACAGCCGCGATAAAGCAACCGGCTGGATTTTACGAGACAGTCTGATTGATGTTTTTGCAAAAAATGGCGTAGAAGTTATAAACCTTGACGTAATCCCAACTCCCTATGTACCGCACTATATGCTCTGCAATGATATAAAAGGCGGTGCGGTACTTACGGCCAGTCACAATCCATCAAACCAAAATGGAATTAAATATTTTCTTGACGGCAAAAAGCTTTTAAGTGACGGTGAACATGGAGATTATATTTTGTCGGCTTATATGTATGAAGCCGCATTAAATCTGACAGATTCGATTGGGTCTCCGAATCCATCAGAGGTTTGTCCATCAGAAGCTTCTACAACTTCAAAGTCTCCATCTTCACGGGTCACAACTCTCAACTATTCCGACCAGGCAGTAAAATTCCTGGAAAACACAATCGTTTCGCAGAATATCTCGGAACTTGCAAAATGCAGAATAATTATCGACACAGCAAACGGAGCCTGGTCGGAATGTGCTGTCAAGTTTGTCTCAAAAAACAAAATAAACGCAAAAATCATCAATTGCGAGCCAGAAGGCGAAAACATTAACCACAATTGTGGTGTAGCAGAAATCGAAGGACACTCTTTCTTCGCAAAAGAAGATTTGATTTCTTCACCAGAAATAATTCAGCTGGTTTATGAAGAAGGAAAAAACTCTGTTGCAGCAGTTTACGGAATTGCAGTTGACGGCGACGGCGACCGCGGTTTTGTATTAAAATACGACACAGAAAAAGACGGAGTTATCGTTTATGACGGTGATGCAGAAGCATACCTCATAGCAAGTCTCTCAAAAGCAGCATGTAACTGCAATACAACAAATAAAGAGGCTGTATTCACAATCGAATCAGATTTAATGGTAAGCCTGGAAATGCAGGATAAGTTCAAGCTTACACCAAAAATGGTTGACGTAGGTGATAAATGGATTTGCTGCCAGAACCCGGATGAAATGTCGATTGGATTTGAATCTTCTGGTCACGTAATAATTCCATGTACAATTACACCAAATAATTCACTTTCATCAAATAAAACTTTGCTTTCAGGAAACGGACTTTTGACAGCCTTTATGACAATCATTTCATTACAAAAAGGAAATCTTCCATTTGAAAAAGGTTATTCAAACACATTCTACACATATTTTGTAAACAAAAACCTTTTCTACAATGGAAGCGACCTCTGGAAAAAAGACGAAGCGCTGATTAAAGAAACAATTGCTCGTGATAAAACACTCAGTCTCAAACAAATCCAGATGAAAGATCCGAACGTACTCGTTTTCAATATTATTTACCAGGGAAAAATCTGCGCCCTCTTGTTCAGCAGAAACTCAGGAACAGAAGATAAAAATGCAGTTTACTTAAAATGCCGCAAAGGCTTTGAAGACCGCTTTTTACCACTTGCAAACGAGTTGAGTCTTCAGCATTGCAAAAACATGAAGGACAATACGCGAGAAGAAGTTATCTGTGAAAATAAAATCATGGAAACTATCGATAAAAAAGGATTTGCCGTAAAGGCAGATTTAGATTCCGCTTTTGATTCAGGAATAATCGAATCAGCATTTCACGCATTAGTGAAGGAAAAATTAATATGTAACCAGAATGACTCCTACCATAGAAAATAATCTTTAATCCATTTAAAAAAGTAAATCTTAATCGCCCTCCTCCATTTGGGCTGCCTGCAAATCATCATTCTGGTGAATTCTAAGATACGCTTAGAAAAGGTTTGCAGACAGCCTCTTTTTTTTTATACCAAGTCTGCTATAATACAAGTATGCCACGTAATTCAGGACATGCAGATTTACCTCTTCATACAGGAACCGTTCCACGCTGGCTTGCCGACCGTATGCGCGATTTAGGTGCGCTTATAGTTGAATCACTCGTTCTTAATTACGGCCCGGATGAAGTTCTTGTGCGTTTGAGTGATCCCTTGTGGTTCCAGTCCTTTGGAGCAGTTATGGGAATGGACTGGCATTCTTCGGGAATTACAACAAGTGTAATGTATGCCTTGAAACGGGGACTTAATCCACGTGCAAAAGAACTCGGCATTTACGTTTGTGGTGGTCGTGGAAAATATTCGCGCCAGACACCCGATGAATTGCTGCAGATTGCCACCCAAACTGGACTTAATTCCGATGAACTTATTAAAAACAGCCGGCTTGTTGCAAAAGTTGATAATAATGCCGTTCAGGATGGATTCCAGCTCTATCAGCACAATTTTATTTTGACATCCAGTGGAAATTGGACAGTCGTTCAGCAGGGAATGAATGCAAATACCCGTACCGCCCGCCGTTACCACTGGTGCTCATCTGATTTGCGAAGTTTTGTCGAAAATCCTCACACAGGCGTAGTTGGCGATAACCGTGGCAAAATTCTGAATCTTACCGACACAAATGCAGCAGGTGCCCGTTCGTCAATTCTTGAAATGTCGCACGAAAATCCCGACCGTGTTATCAACGAAATCCTTCAAATTGACCGCCCCGCAAATCAGATAATTCTTATGCAGGGTGGAAAAGTAAGTAATCTAGGAGGGGAAAGCCTTCCCCTCGCTCGCACTTCATTGCTCGCTACCCCTTCCAGCGGGAGTACCCGCAACGCCCCGGAACAGGGGTTATTATTTCCTGAGTTGGAAGAAACCGGGGCCAATATCAACTCAGCGCAAAGTCGCACCCAAAGTACCAATGACAGCAGTTTTTGTCAAAAAACTGCAAATGGGGCGAATACCAACTTAACGCTGAATAGAAACTACAACGCCCCATTACATCACGAGGTTCGTTCCGAAGACGTCGATCTAAAACGACTGGGTGGTGTCCTTGCAACCGCCTACGAAAATCAACCAAAAGATTTTGAATCCCTTTTACTCACTCCAGGACTGGGCCCAAGAACCTTGCAATCCCTCGCCCTCGTTAGCGAAGTAATCTACGGAACACCGACGCGCTTCAACGACCCGGCAAGATTCAGTTTTGCTCATGGTGGAAAAGACGGACACCCCTTTCCGGTTCCACTAAAAATCTACGACGAATCAATCCGAATTCTTCGTGACAGTATAGAAAAATCAAAATTAGGATATAAAGATAAATCCGACTGCATCCGCCGGCTGCATGAAACCGCCCTGAACATCGAACGCAACTGTTCACCAATGGCAGATTTTGATGCCGCCATCGCCTACGAACGCGCTCATTCAGCAGAATGGGATGGAAGAACAGTTTAAAGCTCGGACTCCAGTCTTTTTAACTTTCGGAAAAACCAAATTAAATAAGGAATTGCCGTAAAGGTACTCAGCAAATCGGCAACCGCCTGACTGATTTCTACACCAAAAAGCCCAAAGACTCGCGGAAGAATTAAAATTGCAGGAATAAAATAAACGCCCTGCCTGTTCATTGAAAGGAAAGTTGCCGGCTTAATATGGCGGGTGGACTGCATCAGCATATTCGTACCAATAATCAGTGGATGGAGCGGAATAAAGGCAGCCTGCCATCTTAAAGCAACAGTTCCAATTGCAATTACATCTGCATCATCCCGGAAAGCCCTTATAACTTGAGGAGCAAAAATAATACAGAGGGAAGATAAAACCGCCATAAAGGCAGCAGAACTTAAAACCATAAAGAGCCAGGCCTTTTTTACGCGGTCGTAGCGTTTTGCCCCGTAATTATAACCGCTTACCGGACTAAAGCCCTGACCAATTCCAATAATCATACTGGCAATGAACATAATTATTTTTTGAGTGATTGTCATTGCCGCAACCGCAGAATCTCCATAAAGTGCTGCATTCGTATTCAAAAGAATACTTGCAATACTGGCTAAGCCCTGTCTTGCCAGCGACGGAAAGCCTGTAGAAATAATTCTTCCCAAAACACGAATGTCTTTTGTATAAAGCCTGGGTTTTATCTGACAGATGGATTTTTTTCGCAGATAAAAGGAGAAGAGAATACAGAAGCTTACAAACTGACTTATTAAAGTTGCAATTGCCGCACCACTTATTCCCAGCCCAAAACCGTGAAAGCCAGAGCCTGCTCCAATAGCATGACCAAAAAGCGTCAGTTCGTCAAAAATAAAAATCGGATCCAAGATAATATTCAATATGCCGCCGGTAGAAAGGGCAATCATACTGAAAAAGGCTTTTCCTTCAGAACGTAAATCATTATTTAAAACAAAGGAAGCGCACATAAAAGGCGCGCCCCAAAAGATGAATCTTGCGTAATCGCGCGCATAAGGAAGAACGGTAGAAGAAGCCCCGACCAGACTTAACAGGCCGTTTGCAAAGAGATTTCCAAAAATTGTGATAAGGACGCCGAACCCGAAGGCGGTGAAGAAGGCGGTCGAGGAAAGTTCTGAAGCTTCATCATTATGCTTTTGTCCCAGCTTAATGGAGACGAGACTTCCGCTGCCCATTCCAAGGGTAAATCCGCAGGCCTGAATAATACTCATAATCGGAAAAACAATTCCAACCGCCGCACTTGCCTGCGTACTTATCTGCGAAACAAAAAAAGTATCTGCCATGTTATAAATTGAAGTTATAAGCATGGAGATTACCGTCGGAATTGCAAGAGTGGTGACAAGCTTCCATACAGGAGTATTTACCATCTTGTTGTATTGTGAATCAGCATTTTTATTAATTGTATTATTTTCGTCTGCCATATAAAACCGTCTATAAATCAATTATAGTACATTTTATTTACATGGTGAATCATAATAGGCAGACATCATAGTCTCTACAAAGCTTGCTTCATAAAACTGGCATTTTTCTCGGTCAATCAAAGCACTCGATTCTTCTTGATTTCCAGCATCCCACCAAAGCATGCTCATGCCATAATAGTGAGCCTTTTTAGCAAGATGGGTAATCCATTTTATTCTTTCCTCGTATAAAATAGGAGAACGGCCGGTTCCAGTTTCGCCAATTACAATAGGTATGCCCTTTTGAATAAAAGCCTTATCAAGCTCCTCAAAAAGATTTGTAATATCATTTTCCATTCTCTTCTGGAACTTTTTTTCCGGGTTTTCATCTATTTTCCACTGAGGATATTTATGAATTGTAAGAATTAGATTTTCATCATTCTGCCCGTGATTTTTTGGCATCTTAAAAAGGCCTGGCGCATACACACCAGTACTTTCATTTTCAATAAAAGGAAGAAGAGTTTCTACTCCTGTGCAAAGTCCTGGAATCATTACAAAACGTTTTTCATTATTGCCGCCACTTTCCCTAATTGTTTCAAGGCAAATCTGATTATATTCATTTAAAATTTCATATTCCTCTATGCAAGTCTGACATTTTCTGTTATCGCACCAGTAACCACCGATTGTTTCTCCATCTTGTTTATGCCAGGCAAGTTTTAAAGCCGGCTGCCATTCATGAGATTTTCCATCTTCATGATAATCACGAGTATTACGAGGCTCATTCATTGTTTCAAAAATCAGATGATAATCATAACCATTATTAAAAGCCCTTGCTATCTGTGTCCAAATTGCCTTTAGAAAGGCCTTTGATTCAGTCTGATCCTGTGGATTTGTAGTGACAATATAACCGTCTGCATATCCTAAAGGGGACGGCATTCTTCTTTTATCATACTCATCAGTTTTTCCTTCCTGTGTTTTATATGTTGTAACCATATCGCCATGAACAGAATGATGCTCATTGAGAATAACAAAATAGCCTTCCTCCAGAGCCATATCAACAACCTCTTTTACGCGTGCAAGCCAATCCGGATCAATTGTATATTTGTCATCTATAATGTGGCAGTACCAGGTAACCGGAATACGGATTGTTCTATAGCCTTTTTCATCAGGAAAATAATTTTTGACAAAAGAGAGCAATTCTCTGCTTGTTTCAGTTTTTTCCCAGTCAAACTCAGCTTCGAGCCCCCGCTCCCAATAATTTTCCTGCCAGTTATAGGAATGAGCATCAAAAGTATTACCAAGATTCCAGCCAACTCCCATTTCGCT
>JAILQA010000339.1 GCA_024699205.1 Treponema sp.
AACAACAGAGCAGATTGAAAAAGATATGGAAAGAGACTTCTTTATGTCTGCACAGGATGCCTTGTCTTATGGAATCGTAGATCAGGTAATGCCTGCCAGAAAATAATTTTACAGGAAGAATAGAGATAAATTATGAAACGATTTAATACCAATACTTGCTATTGCTTTTTCTGCGGAAAGCCAGCTGACAAAGACAGAAGAATGATTGCCAGTCCTACAGGTGCTTTTATCTGCGACCGTTGTGTTTCAGCCTGTCAGGATAAGCTTGATATGGATGCAGAAGATATTAAACCTATTGAACTTGCAGACGTACCTACTCCAAAAGAGTTTAAGGAATATCTTGATCAGTATGTAATCGGACAGGATGAAGCAAAAAAGGTTTTATCTGTTGCTGTATATAACCATTATAAGAGAATGTCTTTGCCTAACTTTGGTCAGTTTGATGAAGATTCAGTTAAGATTGAAAAATCTAACGTTCTTTTGATTGGACCTACAGGAAGTGGAAAAACTCTTCTTGCAAAAACTCTGGCTCAAAAGCTTAAGGTTCCTTTTGCAATTGCAGATGCCACTACCCTTACAGAAGCCGGTTATGTTGGTGAAGATGTAGAAAATGTTCTGCTTAAGCTTATAAATGCCGCTGACGGTAATATCGAAGCTGCACAAAGAGGAATTATCTTTATTGATGAAATTGATAAAATCTCAAGAAAGAGCGAAAACACTTCAATCACACGTGATGTAAGCGGCGAAGGCGTTCAGCAGGCTTTATTAAAGATTATTGAAGGTACAAATGCCAGTGTTCCACCTCAGGGCGGAAGAAAACATCCTAACCAGGAAATGCTGCAGATTGACACAACAAACATTCTCTTTATTCTTGGTGGTGCTTTTGTTGGTCTTGATAAAATTATTGAACAGAGAGTTGCCGCTCATTCAATGGGATTTGGTTCAAGCGTTGGCCAGATGACCGAAGAAGAAAGAATGAATCTTCTTAACCAGACTACACCAGATGATTTGGTTAAATTCGGCTTGATTCCAGAGCTTATTGGTCGTATGCCAATTACTGTTGCTTTGAAGGAACTTACCCGTGATGATTTGGTATGTGTTCTTACTGAACCTAAAAACGCCATCACAAAGCAGTTCCAGACTTCTTTTGAAATTGATGATACTAAGCTTGTATTTGATAAAGAAGCTATCGAAGAAATTGCAAATGAAGCCATCCGACAGAAAACTGGTGCCCGTGGATTAAGAACAATTGTAGAAAAAATGCTCAACGATATTATGTTTGTAATTCCTGATATTAAGGGCAAAAAACAGCTGACAATTACAAAAGATATGGTTCTTCAAAAGAAGCATGATGATGTGAGAAATCTTATTATCAAGCTTCCAGATTCAGAGCCGCTTGAATTAAAAGCTTAAGCCGACAAAAAAAAACTTGGCTTAATTACATAACAAATCAATGATTTTAAAGGTTTGAGAAACGGTGTCTTCCCAGTTGAATCTGGAAGCCCATTCCAGACCTTTTTTTGTGCACTCTTTATATAAATCTGAATCTTCTACAATTTTCTGCATAAAATCAGCAATCTGTTCAATATTGTGTGAATCAAAGAATACAGGAACATCTCCGCCGATTTCTTTTAAGGCACCTGAATCGGAGCATAAAACAGGAATACCACAAGCCATTGCTTCAATAATAGGAAGCCCTACTCCTTCGTTTACAGCAGGGAAAATACAGGCAGTTGCACCGGCATAAAGTTGAGAAAAACTAGAGTGCGGGAAAAATCCAGTAACAAGAATATCGCTTGCAAACTCGCTGTTATATACGGCTTCATGAACAATTGAAGAATAAGGTCCTTCACTTCCTGAAAGAACAAGACGATGAGGATAATTTGTGCGTTTTTTAAAAAGACTAAAGGCCTGAATTAATGCTTCATGTTTTTTATCTGCATCAAGCAGGCGGGAACCATAAATAAAATATGGACGTTTAATGGAAAAAGGTTTTACATCAATATAATCTGCATCAAGCTGAATTGACGGAAAAAAGACTTTATGGTCAATTCCATTATAAATTACAGATATTTTTTCCCTGGCAACGCCATTTTTAATAAGGTCATTTTTTATGTATTCAGAACCAGCAATAATATGACTCATCTGTTTTAAGCCCTTATGTAAAAGTCTGCGGTCTCTTTTTGAAGAAGTCATAAGAACTTTTGAAAGGACACTTGAAAAAACGGCTATTCCCTTTGTCTTTAATTTTTTAGGAAGAATTTTTTCGGCAGCCGGGAAAAGAACTACATCAAAACCGTTATTTTTGAAAAACTTTCTGGCTTTTCTTTTATGCCATCGTTTTACTGTTTTAGGTGAATCATTGATATCTACGGAAATAAATTTTAATCCGTTTTCACCAGTATAAACAAAACGGTCAATTTCATTTCCGAACAATTCGATTTGATACTCAGGATTTGAAGGAAGATTTGAAAGGAAATATAAAATATAAGATCCCTGACCGGACTGCGAATGATTGCATCCAAAAGTATCAATACCAATTTTCATATATTATATTATAGCAGATATTTCTACAGTATGCTATATTTAATTCATTATGAACAAAGATAATGTATTTGATTTGCTTTCAGAAGAGATTAAAGAAAAACTTGCCGGATTGAAAATTACGGAAGCTACCAAAGTACAAGAAAAATTAATTCCTCAAATTCTGGAAGGAAAAAATATTGTATTTCAGTCAGAAACAGGTACAGGAAAAACCTTTGCATATCTTCTGCCACTTATAAATAAACTGGAAGCCGATGCTGATGCTTCTAAAATAAGGCTTCTGATTATTGCGCCGACTTTTGAACTGGCGTCACAGATTAATGCGGCTGCAAAATCAATCACCAGTAGAAAAACTGCTCTTTTAATTGGTGGTGCTCCACTAAAAAGACAGATTGAACTTTTAAAAGAAAAACCTCAAATTATCTGTGGAACAGCTGCCCGAATAATTGAATTAATCAAACTTAAAAAATTAAAGCTCAACGATTTGTCCGCCTGCATTTTTGATGAATGTGATCGTCTTGTTAAAAAAGAAAGCTTTGAAGATACAAACACTCTTCGTCTCCTTCTTCCAAAAGAAACTCAGATAATAGCCTGTTCTGCTACAATAAACAAAACTGTAAAAATATTTTTTGCCGGTATTGAAAATGAAATCCTCCCGCCAGAAGATATTCTGAAGAAAAAAATCACTCATTGGGCAATTTATGCAGAAGCAAGAGATAAAATCGATACTCTTCGCAAATTCATAAATATTGAAAAAAACGAAAAGATATTGATTTTTACCTCTCGTGCAGATCAGGTTCAGAATATTTATTCAAAATTGCGCTACAAGGGAATTGATTGCATGGCTCTTCATGCTAAGGCAGACAAACAGGAAAGAAAAGCTGCAATTGATAAATTCAGAAGCGGAAAAATCAATATTTTAATTACAAGCGATCTGGCAAGTCGTGGACTGGATATTCAGAATATTTCCTTTGTTGTTCAAATGGATTTACCTTCCGATGATGATTTCTTTATTCATAGAAGCGGCCGTACCGGCAGAGCAGGAAAAAGTGGTGTCAATGTAGTTATAGGCGATGAATTTGAAATGCGCAAATATGCAGCTCTTGAAAAAAAGCTGGGAATAATTGTCTACCCTAAGCAGATATACAATGGAAGAATTGTTGAACCGATTGATTCATAATTCAAAAACATTTCACAGTTTTGCCAGCCAAAACTGTGAACGAGCCTAGTTTCTATTGAAGTTATAATACCGATACAACGGGCTCGTAATACCGATACAACGGGCTCGTAATTGATATATCTTGCTGAAAACAGTATAATAGAAAAGTTAAATGTATCTTATTTTTTTAATGATTAGAGGAAATTTGTGTTTTTAAAAAGTCTTGATGTTTATGGCTTTAAATCCTTTGCAGACCGTACTCATATTGATTTTGCTGAAGGAATTACCGCATTATTAGGTCCAAACGGCTGCGGAAAAAGTAATGTTGTCGATGCAATTAAATGGGTTTTAGCAGAAAATCGTTCAAAAAATCTTCGTGCAGAAAAAATGGAAGATGTTATTTTCAACGGTACAGAAAGACGACCGGCTCTGAATACTGCCGAAGTTACATTAACTTTAAGCAACGATAACGGACTTCTTCCTCTTGATGAATCAGAAATTGCAATAACCCGTCGAATATACCGCTCTGGCGATCAGGAATATTTTATTAATAAACGTCAGGCTGGTCCTACAGAAATTAGACGTCTTTTTATGGATACAGGTGTTGGTAAAGCCGCTTATTCCGTAATGGAACAGGGGAAAATTGACCAGATTCTTTCTAGCAAGCCGGAAGACAGACGTTATCTTTTTGAAGAAGCTGCAGGAATCAGCCGAAGTAAAGCAGAATGTGCCGAAGCAGAAAGGGAACTTGAACGTACACGCATAAACATGCAGCAGATTGAAATTTCCTTAAACGAAATCAAAAGGCAGTATGATTCCTTAAAAATCCAGTCTGAAAAAACAACAAAATGGCGAAAAATAAAGGAAGAAATCTACGGCTACGAACTCGAT
>JAILQA010000386.1 GCA_024699205.1 Treponema sp.
TATTAAGGTTTGCAAGCTTACCGTAATCAGGATAGGTGGAAATATCATAGTAGAGGTTGCCGCCTGCCATATAGGTGTGACCGTTTGCTTCAATTTTTTTGATGAGCTCAATCATGTCGGTTATGTGCTCGGTTGCCTTACAGATAACATCCGGGTGGCGGATATTCAAGGCGTCCATATCTTTCTTCAAGGCGCCGGTATAGGACTGCGGAATTTCCAAAACCGACTGATGACGTTCAGCAGCAGATTTTGCCATTTTATCTTCGCCTTCATCATTATCACCAGTTAAATGTCCAACATCAGTTATATTCATAACATGCTTTACATCATAACCTAACATATTCAGGGTTTTATCAAGAATATCCCAGCTAACGTAAGCACGCAGATTTCCAATATGAGCATAATTATAAACTGTAGGACCACAACCATAAAATCCGACATGTCCTTCTCTTATCGGCTTAAACTCCTGCATTTTGTGACCCATTGTATTGTATAATTTCAAACTCATAAAAACCTCGCTATCTCTTTTGATTCTATCAATATAACAGATTTTTTAAGGGTTCACAATAAGGAGAGATAACTAGTGTATTTTCACAATTTTTTTTGTATAATTATTTTATGGATTTTAATTTGACAGACGATTTTACAAAAGCAGGAATTGCGTTTACCCAAAATGAAACAATTGCTCCAAAAACTACATTTAAGGTTGGTGGAATTGTTAAGTTTTTCATCACCCCGGAAAATGTCCGCGAGCTAAAAACTGCAATCAACATTTTACAAAGCCGTAATTCTAATTTTTTTGTACTTGGGGGCGGTTCTAATGTTGTTTTTCCCGATGAAGATTTTGAATGCCCTGTAATTTCAACCGAAAAATTAAACTCCGTTTATATAGAAGATTCCAACAATATAAATAGTAACAATTCAACTCAAACAGAAACAAACACAGCACCAGATAAAGTTTTAGTCACTTGTCTTGCTGGAACACCAATGGCAACTTTTGTTAATTTCTGCACTAAAAATAATTTGTCAGGAGCAGAAGCCTTTGCCGGACTTCCCGGTTCTATTGGCGGTGCCCTTTTTATGAATGCCCGCTGCTTCGACAAATCAATCAGCGACCTTCTTTACAGTACTCAGCATCTGGAATATTCCAACTTTCCATCAGAAGAAAAAACGGATTCTGAAAAAGCTGTAAAAATAGTAAATGCTCCTTTCAAGGCAGAGGAATGGGATTACAAAAAATCACCCTTCCAGAACCAAAATAAGATTATTACGCAGGCAACTTTTCTGCTAACACAAAAAACTCCTCAAGACCACGACGAAATTGAAAAATCCTGTAAGTTTTATATAAACGAACGCGTTTCTAAAGGCCATTTTAAATACCCAAGTGCAGGAAGCGTTTTTAAGAACAATCATGCCTTTGGAAAACCTTCAGGAAAAATCATAGATGAAGCAGGCTTAAAAGGATTTACAATTGGCGGTGCCCAGGTTGCTCCCTTCCATGGCAATTTTATAATCAATATAAATCATGCAAAAGCCTCTGATATAAAGCAGCTTGTAACTTACATCCAAAAAGTTATTAGCGAAAAATATGGTTTTAATCTCGAAACAGAAATTATTTTTGTCTAAACCCACCCTCTTTTTGAACCGATAATAAGTTTGTTGACAAATAGGGTATGTAAATCTATACTTTAAAAATACTATTAAAGTAGGTGTATTAAATGTTGCAATTAATGATTAACTCTTTTAAAAAAGGCTCTTACATGGTTGTTGAAGGCAAAGCTGACAGTGATCGTTTTTACATCATTCAGCAGGGACAAGTTCAATGCTACAAAGCCTCCGGTTCTGGCATTCAACCTGTAATTTTAGGTCCTGGCGACTTCGTTGGCGTTGTTCCATGTATGGCAGGTCATCTACAGATTGAAACTGCTGTTGCGCTAACTGATGTAGTTTCTATAGCCGTAAAAAGAGATCAGTACTCAGAATTAATTGTAAAAAATACACCTGTTGCTCTTAAAATTATCAGAACTTTTGCTAATCGAATGCGACAAATGAACGAAATGCTTACAAAAGCTACTTTGAATACAGTTGCATCCGATTCTTATGATCAAATATTTAGAGTTGGTCAATTCTATGAAAAAGTAATGCGCTATAACATTGCTATTTACGCTTATTATCAATATTTAAAAACTCGTCCTGTTGGACAGATGGCTGATTATGCAAAACAGCATTTTGTTGCATTAAAACCACGTACAAATGCAGTTTATTTTGAACCAACAAAAGATTTAACCCGCGAATATCCAGCTAACACAATGATTTTCTCTGAAGCCCAAAGTGGTTCAGATATGTTTATCATTCAAAGTGGTGAAGTTGCAATTTCTAAAGTTGTAGATGGAAACGAAGTTACCCTAGCTCTTCTTCATAAGGGTGATATGTTTGGAGAAATGGCTCTCCTGGAAAACAAGCCCCGTTCTGCAAGTGCAATTGCTCATACAAACTGTAAGCTTATGGTTGTAAACCTTGCCAACTTTAATCAGATGGTAACTACTCAACCACAGCTGATTGCCAGACTTACAACAACTTTAGCTGAACGATTATGGTCTATGTACCGCCAATTAGATAATGCAAATCTTAAAGATCCTTATCAGAAAATGCTTGATATGCTTTCTCTTCAGATTGAAAAACAGCGCATTGATATTGACAGAATGGTAACAAAAGGCTTACAAACTGATTTAACTCCTAAAGATTTGACAAATATGTGTGGTCTTGCAAATGAAATTCAGGCCAAAGCTATTTATGATTTCCAGACTTCTTCACATATTAAAATGATTGACGGTAAAATCTACATTAAAGACGTGCCAGAATTAGTTAAACAAACTTCATTTTTTAGAAAACAAAGTGAAAATTAATTATTTTCTGCCGATAATCTCTATATGAAAATTAAAAAGATTGTTTTATCATTTTTCATTTTTTCATGTTCGATTATTTTGTCAGCACAGAATAAGCTTCCACATGGCTACAGAAGCATTCAACTTGGAATGTCGCTGGATGAAACAAAGCTTGAATTAATTAAAGATCCTGATTTTGGTTATTTTGGTGACCGTGATGTATCTTTAATTCCCGGCAGCGAACAGATTTTGATTGAAACAGATTCCAGACGAAAATACAAAGATTCTTATCTCACCCAATGCTGGTTTCAGTTTTATGATGATACACTTTATACAATGACACTGAACATCAACACCGCAAAAATTGATTATTATTCAATGTTCACTACTCTTTCAAATAAATATGGAAATCCTGATTCGCT
>JAILQA010000391.1 GCA_024699205.1 Treponema sp.
TCCTCTGGCAAAATTGTCAGAAATCACTTATGTAAAAGAGTTCTTCCTGCAGCAGATGAAAGAGCTGGTTGATTTGGAAGAGGAAATGCTCAAGAATCCTGGCCGTGTTCCTGCTGATGATTTACTGATTCGTGCTAAAAAAGACGGCTTTAGTGATAAATATTTGAGCAAGATTTTGAAGGTTTCCGAAAAGGATATCCGCAACCGCCGCAAGGAGCTTGGTATTAAAGAAGCCTGGCTCCGTGTTCCTGTAAGCGGTGTTGAAAATGCCTGCTATTACTATTCAACCTACAATGCCGAAAAAGACACTTCTGTTGCAAGTACAAATCCTAAGAAGATTATGATTTTGGGCGGTGGTCCAAACAGAATTGGTCAGGGTATTGAGTTTGACTACTGCTGCTGTCATGCCGCTATGCAGCTTAAAGAAATGGGCTACGAAACAATCATCGTAAACTGTAACCCTGAGACTGTTTCTACCGACTACGATACTTCTGATAAACTTTACTTTGAGCCAGTTACTACAGAGGATGTTCTTCAGATCTATGAAAAAGAAAAGCCATTCGGAGTTATCGTTCAGTTTGGTGGACAGACTCCACTTAATATTGCCCGCGAACTTCAGGAAAACGGCGTAAACATTTTGGGAACTTCAATTGACTCAATTGACATCGCCGAAGACCGAGATTTGTTCCGCCACATGATGGAAAAACTTGAAATACCTATGCCGGAAAGCGGAATGGCTGTTGACTTTGATGAAGCTAAGGCTATAGCAGACAAAATTGGCTATCCTATTATGATTCGTCCTTCGTTCGTACTTGGCGGCCGCGGTATGGAAGTTATTTATGATGAAAAGAACCTGCGCGAATACGTTGAAAAGGCTGTTGGTGTAACTCCAGACAGACCTCTTTTGATTGACCGCTTCCTTAAAAATGCTTTGGAATGTGAATCAGATGCTCTGGCAGACAGCGAGCACGTTTACATCCCTGCAATTATGGAGCACGTTGAGCTTGCCGGAATCCACTCTGGTGACTCTGCCTGTGTAATTCCACCTGTAAGCATTCCTGCAAACTGCCAGGAAACAATCAAGGAATACACAAAGAAGATTGCAGAAGCTTTGCATGTTTGCGGTTTGATGAACATGCAGTACGCAATTGAAGACGGAAAGGTTTATGTAATTGAAGCAAATCCTAGAGCTTCGCGAACTGTTCCGCTTGTATCGAAAGTTTGTGACACTCAGATGGCCCGCCTTGCAACAAGAATGATGCTTGGTGAATCCTTGAAATCTCTGGGCTTGAAGGACAAGGTTATCCCATACTTTGGTGCAAAAGAGGCTGTATTACCTTGGGCACGCTTCCCTGGAGTTGACCCTATTCTTGGACCTGAAATGCGTTCTACTGGTGAGGTTCTTGGTTTGGCTCAGGACTTCCCATTGGCTTTCTACAAGGCCGAAGAAGCTGCCGGTGATGAACTTCCTCACGCTCCAGCTGCCTGGGAAAACAAAAAGGTTCTTATAAGCCTTAGCAACAAGGAAAACTTGAAGGATCAGGTAATCACCATTGGTAAAACTTTGAAGGATTTAGGTTTTACACTTATTGGTACCCAGGGCACAGCAGACTTCTACAAAGCAAACGGAATCAAGTGCGACGTTGTAAACAAGATTGGCGGCGGCCGTCCTGATGTTGTTGATTTGATTATGAACAAGGATGTTTGCCTGGTAATCAATACTCCTAAAGCACAGAGAAACTATGCTGAAGATAGGAAGACTATCCGTAAGGCTTGTTTGAAGTATAAGGTTCCTTATATTACGACACTTGCCGGTGCGCTGGCTGCTGTAAAAGGTATTAAGGCTGTAAAAGGCGGAGTTGGTGGTGAAGGAAGTGTAAGAAGCTTGCAGGAATATCACAGTATGATTAGATAAGAGATTCCCGCATCAAGTGCGGGAATGACAGATGATGTCATTGTCGGGCTTGACCCGACAATCTTTTTAAAACGACCACCGAAAAACTCGGTGGTCGTTTTTTTCTTACAAACTCATAGATGATTATCTTTATCTATCTTAGATGTAGAATTATTTTTTTACAGATTTGCCTGCTGTAAGAGTTCTTCAGCTTGTTTTTTGTTTATTTGTTCTTGTTTTTTCTCACCTTCAATTATTTCCTTTGGAATAAACACAACCTTATAACCAATTTTTTCAAACGCTTTGATTGCATCAATAGTTTTTCCTCGTTGATGACAGGCACAAAATATAATATCACAATTGTTATCTGCTAGTTTTTTATTCCATCTTTCTATCCAATTAAAATCATCTCCTCGAGAATTTATTCCAATTTTATGACCTTCTACATCAGTGATTACTCCCACAAAATCATAGTTATATGCATCAACAAAAAGTTGTACATAATCATCACTTAAACCATTCTTATATTTCGCGAGAATAATCTCCCAAAGTTTTATTAATGTAGACGTTTTTCCTCTTTTCTGTTCTCCTTGCAAACAGAAGATTTTCTTCTTATTATTCATATTTTCCTCCTTTAAAAACGTATTTTACGACCATTTATCGTTACACTATCAGTTTTTATATTTGTAGCCCAGTCTTCTCCTTTATCGATTTTATCCCAACTATCTGTAGATATAACTTTTATACTTATAGAGGTTAAATTACTGCAATTATAAAATGCCATTTTTCCTATAGAAGTAATTGAGGCGTGTAAATATACCCATTTCAAGCTTTTACATCCACAAAATGCATAATCTTGTATATTAGTCACACTGCTTGGAATGTTCAAAGTTGTAAATTCTTCATTATTTAGATATAGTTTAGCACCATTATTACATGGATTAGATTTTTCATTAGAAAATGAAATAGAAAGCCAATCTTCGATAGTTCCATTAAAATATACTTCTGAAAGATTTTCACAATTTCCAAAAGTATATGTTTCAATTGTTTTTACAGAATTTGGAATCACTACACTAGTTATACTACTGCATCCGTAAAAAGCTGCCGTTGGAATTTTTGTTATCGTATCTGGAATAATAACCTCAGTTAATTGTATTCCATTCAAATATAGATTTGCTCCATTCATTCCTCCCCAACTACCAGCTAATTGAATAGAAAGCCAATCTTCAAGAGTTCCATTAAAATAAACATTCTTTAAATTGGTTTTATAGAATGCCGTAGCACTTATTTTCTTTACAGAATTAGAAAAAGTTATTGATTCTAGCCCTGATAATTGAAAAGCACCGTTTTCAATAGTTGTTATTGAAGAAGGTAGTATTATTTCTTTCAATTGTCTATTTCCTTCAAATACACTTTCTCCAATATTTTTTATTGTTGAAGGAATTGTTATTTTCGTTAACATACGATTACCAGCGAAAGAACGTTTCGGTAATTCCGTTATAGTATCTGGTATATTGATTTCAGAGAATCCACAGCCAGCAAATGAACCCCATCCAATACAACAAATATTTTTAAAAATACTGAAATCTATTAATGAACTACAGTAAGAAAAAGACTCATTCCCAATTTCCACAACAGTATCTGGAATAGTTAAATTTGATAGAGATGAACATTGATAGAACATATTATCATGGATTTTTGTAATTATTCCATTATCAATTGTTACAGTAGTTAGAAATGGACATTCAGCAAATGTATGTCCACCAAGAGTTTTT
>JAILQA010000478.1 GCA_024699205.1 Treponema sp.
GCATAATTTTCGATAATACCGTTATGAACAATAGAAATAGTATTATCCATATTGGTATGCGGATGACTGTTTGTATCGCTAGGATCCCCATGAGTAGCCCAGCGTGTATGTCCAATGCCAACAGAACCTTTTATAGTTTCTCCGGCA
This sequence comes from Treponema sp., assembly GCA_024699205.1. GTDB lineage: Bacteria > Spirochaetota > Spirochaetia > Treponematales > Treponemataceae > Treponema_D. The sequence continues at coordinate 148 of JAILQA010000478.1, forward strand.
ATCTTTTCCTGCAAAAACTTAAGGGCACCCTTGCACTTACGAACAAGAATATCCCCTTCTTCAAGCACTGCAATTCCAGCACTATCATAACCGCGGTACTCAAGCTTTTTTAATGCATTAATAAGCACCTGCGATGCATTTTTCTCTCCAATATAACCAACAATTCCACACATAAGGTATTTCCCCTATGGGAAGAGTATATCAAAAAATGGGGAGAATGTAAAACGAGATGATACTTATAATAACAGTTGCATCTATTACTATCGACTCTTCTAAATAACAATTGGATGACTAAGTTATTCATTATATATTATTTCATTTACCAAGTAGAATTCTAAAAAAAAAGATCTTAATAAATTTAATATAAAAAAGGCTTGCTGCACAATTTATGCAACAAGCCCTAATTAATTAAATAATGAATTTTCTAAACAATTTCCAATTCATTTCTATCTCTAAGCATATACTTCTTTAATGGGGTCAAACTGGCAAGCCAGTAGAGCAATGCACCACAAACACACGTAAAACCGGAACCGGTTGTAATTAAGAAGATATTGCTTTTTACAACTGCAGTAATCGGGTTGTAAACAAACAATACAGCAAGAAGCATAGAAATTACTACAACACCAAGACCAACAAGGTTAAAGCCACCTGTAAAATCATATGCATTGTGTCCGTCAATATTATATGCAGACTTTAATGAAAGCTTTCGTTTCTTAACAATAAGATAATCTACAACGGCCATTCCAATAATAGGTCCCTGAATAAAGGCTGCAATAGAAATGAACTTTGTAAAATGATCTGTTACCCAGCCCCAAACTGTAAGAATACTTACATAAACCATTGCAAGCAGAACAAGAAGCTTGTAGCTTACCTTTGGAAGTCCGCTCTTAATAATCATACAGTTTACATAAGAACCGGCACCCTGTGTTCCAATATTTGCAAATGCAACCATAAGCAAACTGAGCAAAGACCAAATCGGACCACCAAGAGCAGCAAGCATTACAGTAGGATCGCTTTCGAAAACTCCGTTTGAAAGACCAAACTTTGAGAAGAATGCAAGAGCCATAACCCCACCAGCAGCTACGAAGAAAGGAGCTACAATTCCGTAAGAAAGAGAAGTTCCCCAGTAACCGCTGCGTTCTGTCTTAGCAAGACGTGGCAAAACAAGAGCCTGTGTAGACCATGAGAAGGCAAACGCAACGTTAGCTTCACCGGTACACATAAATGCCATAAGTTTGCTGTTTCCAAAATCAGAAATATCAGGCTGATAAGCAAGAAGAGTTCTAAAATCAACAGAGAAGAAACAAAGTCCTACTACAACAACACCAACAATGAGCAAGGCTGTTACAAGAATGCGGCTAGACCATTTAATAACATCCGGTCCTCCCAAAGCAATCAAGGTTCCAATTACGACACACAGAACACCAAGCAAAGGTTCCCAGACCGCCGGATTGAGCAGTACACCAAACTTTCCTACAAGGTTAATCATAGAAGAAGCAAACAACTGAGAATCAACGGCATACCAGCCAAAGTTTGCCATACTAATTACAGTTGCAAGAATTGCTACACCCTTTTTACCCAATACGGAACGGAGCCAGATCCAAAGATCAATACCATAACGAGTTGCAAATAAAACAGGAAGACATTCAATAAATACCCATACAATATTAAAACAGAAAATATTAATGAGCATCTGTTTGAATGAAAGATACTGAGCACAAACGGCACCCTGAGTATAACACCAGGTTGCAATTGCAAAACCACTTGTAGACAGGAACAAATCCCAGAAGGAATATTGTCTGTCTGTATTAAGCATAGGAACGGCACCTGTTACTGTTTCCTGCTTGATATAATCTACATTTTTATTACTCATAAAATAACTCCTACCATGCAAAGTATAATCAATACAATGCTTACACCAACAGAGACGGCAATTCCAATAACATCAACTTTTGTGGTTTTTTTTGGAAAAACATAATCAGGTGATTTCATAACGGCTAAACGTTTTTCAGTCTCGTCATAAATCATCTGTTCAATAGATTTCTCGTTATCCATGACATAATCTCCATAATCATAATATATTTATATTATTATATGCATTTGTTCATATTTTGTCTATGATGTTAGAAATTTGAACAAAACAAGTTGGATTTAAAAAAAATATTATGACAGAGTTTTTTCACCAAAGAGTTTTGAATTTTTATACCAAAGATAAAGCCATTCACCTACAGGGTTCCCTCTTGCTTCCTGATAAATAGCCCATACGAACCAGTAATAAGAAGCTTCTGCTATGTATCCTAAATAGTGTTTAAGTTCTTCCTCTTCCGGAGCATATCCCAGATACAATTCAATTGTTTTCAAAGACTGTTCATATGAATAATCAGAACAGCAGATAAAAGTTCCTAAGTCACTTGCCGGATCATCATTTCCAGAATATTCCCAATCAATCAAAAACATTTCGTTTTTATCATTGAGCAGGAAATTTGGAGAATAGCAGTCACAATGACAAAGACACTTATTACTGAACTTATCTGTTGTAATTTTCTTATTAACTTTTGTCATAGTTTCAAACAACTGGTCAAAGCCTTCATAATCTGTTTTTCCAAGTTTTTTAAGATTTTCAATAAAATCAAGAGTTTTATTCCACAATCCAAAATCATATTCTGATTTTATTTTTTGAGAATGAAGTTTTTTCATCATCTGCAAAGCCTGTTTGACTTCTTTTTCATTATGATAATCAAGTTCCCTGGCTTTTGTGACAAATTTTGAAAGTTTCCAACCTTTATTACAATCCATATATATGAAAGTATTGTCTAACCCAAGTTTAGAAGCAATCTGCATAGAAAAAGCTTCGCTTTTACGATTAATGTAATTTTCGGTTCCCCGTCCAGGATGCCTGTAAACATAAACATTTTTTCCCACATTAAACATAAAAGAAGTATTTGTAAGGCCAGCTTTAATAGCCTTTATTCCTGTAATCTCTTTAATTTCACATTTTAAAACGCTGCAAATATTTCTTAATATGGAAGAATCTGCATTATTTATATATTCGCTGTCAAACTGTCTTAATTCATCAAGTGAATCAAATTCAAGAACTTTATTACTTTCATAATGTTTTGCAATTAATTTTAGTTCTTTTA
>JAILQA010000500.1 GCA_024699205.1 Treponema sp.
GAAGAACCCATTGCAAATTCATCCTGATTACAGCGTCCAAGAGGAATTGCACCAGCAGCTTCCAGACGATTTATAACAGTTGCATTATAAGGAGCAACATAACCTGTCAGGATTTTTGAAGCGCAAGTGAGGCGGTGACCTTTTGAGTTAATATTATCCTTGTTTGCAAAAGGAATACCAAGCAAAGGCTTCTGTTCATAAAGTTTATCTATTGAACCGTCTGCAATTGCGGCTTTGATTTCACTATCAGCAGCTTCGGCTTTTGAAACCGCATCATCATACATTTCTATAAAAGCATTAAGAGGAATCGGGGCAGATTTATCTTTTTCAAAAGTATTGATAGAATTTTCTACCAGCTCCTTACTTGTAATTTTGCCAGATTTTAATGCTTCTCTTGTATCTTTTATTGTATAAAACATAATTCAATTTCCTATAATAATTTAACTGAAAACAAGTGCTGAATTAAGCTCCGCCACCAATAACTTTTGGTACCTGAAAATATCCGTCCATAAAATCCTTAGAGATTTTTTTAACGTCAGGCATAGCAAGCCCTTCTACAACAGTGTCTCCCCTTAATTTGTCTGCTTCTGTACTTGGATAAGCATCATAAGGATTTTCGCTGTCATCGTATTTAGAGAGAATATCAAAATATCCGACAATATCATCAACCTGCTTTTTTAAGGTTGCCATATCAGTACTTTCTGGAGAAAGTCGTGACAAATAAAGCAGGTTTTCTAGAGTCTCTTCATCAATTTGTTTATGTTGTGTAGCCATAGGAAGTATTATATAGAAAAACAATAAATACTTCCACTGCTTTTGAAAACTGTGTTTTTAAAAAGTGATTGTCTTTGGTGCAGCAGAAAAGCTTGAAATTGTTGCTCTAGCATTTTTAAAGTACAAAACTTCTGTATTATCATCATCAGGAGAATACATTGCTTTAAGCTCTGGATAGTGTTCAAGCATATCAACCTTTGCTTCACGGCGGTCATCACGTACAAGTTCTCCTGCAAGTCTCAACCACTGACCAGAAGGACCGTCAAAACAGCAGATTTCTACTTTAGGATTTTTCTGAATCTGTTTTGAAACATCCTTTGCTTTCCCAGTCTGGATATAAAGTTTTTCTTCAAAAAGATTTATAGTTCCAAAAGGTCGGTTTCTTGGCTGACCGTCTTCAACTGTTGCGAGATAATAGGTTCCGCATTTTTTTATAAACTCGTAAACTTCATTCATATATGGCTCCTTTTAATATAATTATATCACTTAATCTTTAACTTTGTATTCAAAAATAGTTTTACTTCCATTACGGTATTCTTTTACATCATAAAGATTTGAATATTTTTTAAGATATTCAGTAAGTTTTTTGGCACCATAAAGTTTGATGTCAAAGTCAGGTTTTACGCGCTTGATATAGGAACCAGCTGCCCCAACATTTACATAGCCGTCATCATTTTGATAAGTTTCGTAGGCAATTTTTATAAGATTGTCCAGCTCCCAGTAAACAGGCTCAATTTCCTTTTCTTTTTCTTTTCCTGAGAGATTTTCCAGATAAATAAAATTATCACAGGAAGAAACAAAGGCTTCTGAAGTTTTTTTATTTCCGATTCCGATTACATTTTTTCCTGATTCCCGCAGTTTAATTGCAAGAGGAGTAAAGTCACTATCACTGGAAACAATTGCAAAAGAATCGTAATCAGAATTATATAGAAAATCAAGGGCATCGATTGTAAGAGCCATATCTGTTGCATTTTTGCCCTTTACATAATCAGGCTGCTGCATCTGTTTTATGGCAAGCCTACGGATAATATCTCCCCAGCTTTTCAGGGCAGATTTTGTCCAGTTTCCATAAGCACGCTTTACAAGGATTTTCCCGTACTTTGAGATTTCGAGTATTGCGGATTCAATTTTGCCCACCTGAGTATTATCCGCATCTATGAACATTGCAATTCGCTGTATTTCTTCTGTCATAAAAGAAATTATAACATATTAAAGAAAAAAGTTCATCGAATTATCAAAGCAAATATTTTTTACAATTTTACCCAGCTGCTCTTCATTCCACGGGAACTCACCGACTTCAACCAGTTTTCCAATAAAGTTACAAAGGATTCGGCGGAAATATTCATGACGCGGATATGAAAGGAAGCTGCGGCTGTCAGTAAGCATTCCTACATAGCGGCCAAGCGGTGCAGTACGGGCATATACACGAATCTGCTCTTCAATACCATCTTTGTGATCATTAAACCACCAGGCCGGACCAAACTGGCAGTTACGGAAATTGGCGGCCATAGTTGCAAGCGCTTCATTATCCTTTGGATTAAGATTATAAAGAATTGTACGGGCATTTGGCTCTGCAGAATAAATTGCATTGAGCACTGCGCTAAGCTGAGCAGCAAAATTAAAATCCTGAAGACTGTCTTCACCGATATTTTTTCCACTTTCAGCAAGCATTGCAGTGTGATTATCCCGTAATGCTCCAATATGAATCTGCATTACAAAACCTTTCTGTGCATAGAGTTTGCCAAGTTCAATCAATACCCAGCCCTTGTATTTTGCAATTTCATCATGAGAAAGTTTTTTTCCAAGCCAGGCTTTTTCAAAAATATAATTAACATCGTCGTAACTGGCAGGAAGATAAAAGTCGTTTTCAAGAGAGTGATCGCTTACTACCGAGCCATTTTCTTTAAAAAAATCCATACGTCGACTAAGAGCGGCAATCATATCAGAAATAGATTTAAACTTGCTTTCATCCAGCTTCTGAAGGCGGGAAATATATTCAGGGAAAGCAGGACTTTCGGCATTTATAACAAAATCTGGACGGAAGGAAGGACGAACCTTGCAATTTTTCCAGTCAACTGCAATTTTTTTATGCCATTCCAAAGTATCAAGCGGATCATCAGTTGTACAAAGCTGGCGGACATTCATTTTTTCCAAAAGTCCGCGAGGACTATATTCAGTTTTTGAAAGGAGGGCATTGCATTTTTCCCAGATTTCGCGGGCATTCTGCTCTGTCACTGGTTCACAGATTCCAAAATATCGCTTTAATTCCAGGTGGCTCCAGTGATAAAGAGGATTTCCCACGCAAAGCTGAAGTGTACGCACAAATGCAAGATAACGTTCGTAATCTGCTTTTGCAACAGCATCACTTCCACCACGTTCTTCATCACTCTTTACAGAACCATCCTTATTCAGATGCCCCGTAATCAGTTTTTCATCAACGCCAGCCGCCCGCATTGCCCGCCATTTATAGTGGTCATGGTCCAGCCATGCGTTTGCAAGATTTCCGAGCGTTTTGTTTTCAAAAATCTCTTGAGGGCTTAAATGATTGTGAAAGTCAAAAATTGCTTCATTTTCTGCATATTTATGATAAAGAGTACAGGCACTTTCGCTCTGTAACAAAAAGTTTTCGTCTAAAAAAGTTTTCATAATAACTCCTTGAATACTAGTATATCACAATACTTATAATCTTCCTAGTCGAAGTTTTTTGCTGGCAAGGGTATTTTTGTTGTCAAACTTAACAGTTGGATTTTCGTTTTCACAGTCTTCATAAAGTCCAAGACAGATGCAGTCACCATCACAAAGAGGCTTTAAGCAGTCAAAGGATAAATCAGAGAACACAAAGGTCTTTTCATCTCCATCGGCAAAACTTCCTTTTTTAATCTGCTTAGTTGAACCTAACTGATACTTTCGCTTACCGCTAGAATCTGTAATATCTGCAATAAGATTTGCGTCAAAAAAAGCAGGGGCAAGACCTGTATTTTTAATGGTCACTGAAAGAAGGAGGTTTAAATCATCATCATACGTGAGCTTTGCAGAGGTGACTTCAAAATTATAACCAAGCTTATTGTTCATCTCCTTAACAGATTGCAGATTATCTTCAAGAAAAACTCGGCCACAAAAACCACCGCGGTCCAGCTCGTAATAAGAAAGATGAGCTGTGTTTATAACATTTTTCCATCGTTCCAAGGTCCATTTTCTATGCCATCGGTCGCTATCATCCAGCTTTAGCATATCTTCATACTCGCTGCAATTTTCACCAATTGTTGGCAATCCTGCCTGATAGCATTTTGCGAGCACTTCTTCACGGTCCTTAATCTGAACTAATCCGTCATCACGCTTTGCCACACCAATTGAAAGAGCAAAATCATAAACCTCGCCCTTACAGTCACTTGGAACAACAAGCTGAGTGCTTTTAAAAACAGAAGCATAATAGGCAATCATTTCCTTCTGGATTTCTTCTGACGGCATTTCACTTCCTTCAAGCTGAGAACAATGCCATTCTCCCCAGTTTCCAAAGCAACGGATATCAATAAACTCAACGCGCCTGTCGCCATCATAACGCCGCGATATTTCGTCTGCAAAGGATTTACAAGCCTGTAGGTAAATTGGGTCAGACCAGTCTGGAACACGCAGCTGATCTGTCGTACCCTTTATTGTAGCCATAACAGACTTACAGCCCGCATCATAAATAAACTGAGGAACATCATCAGCGCGGGCGGTAGAATTAAGAGGATAAATGCGCCAGCCTAAAGTTCGACCACTGTTTGCACAAAGCTCGAGCATTTTATCAATTGTTGACCAGTCAAACTCATTCCAATCTTTTTGAATATAATTCCAGCCTGTGCCCGTATAAACTACAGAACAGTAATCCCAGGCAGGATTTTTCCCAGAAGCGAGTGAGATAGTGCCATATATGTTTTCAAAGTAATCTGGCGACCAGGCATACATAACAAAGCCCTTGTGAGGATTGATGATTACATCGCTGGATGGAGCAAGGTCAAAATCCTTACTGAAGGCAGAATGCAAACCGGAAAGCTTGAAAGTTACAATTGAATCCAAAGCTTCTTTAGAATATAAAAAGTTCAATCTGACTTTTTCAAGAGGATTTGAAGTTAAGGTAAAAATGCAGTCAATTATAAAATCCTTATCAGCAGTGATTTCTGGAAGGGCTTCTGTGTTTGAACGGGTTTTAGCCCATTCAGCTGTCTTTGTATTTGCATCCACAAGCTTTAACTGCAAGGCAGAAGCGGGAAGTGACTCACTGCAAGTTCCACGCCAGGTTACCCTAACCTTTTCATCTTTTTGAGGCAGGTGACCGTAAGTTTCCACAAAAGCAGGTGTTAAATCAAGATTATAAATATAAGAGTTATAGTCTTCTGTTTTTACACCACTCTTCCAGATGTAATTTATTTCTGACTCCTGCTTTATAAGAATCTTTGATAAATCTATTAAATAATTATAAGAAACTTCATCACCTGGATTTTCAGCATTGCCACCATTACCGCCAGATTGACCAGTTTTATCAGAAGGATTTTTTCCTGCAATCAAAATCTCTGCCCGGGAAATTGAACTATTTTCCAGTCCGCTTTTTACCGCCATTGCAGAAATAGTTACACTTTCTGTAAAAGCTAAAGGTCGTTTATATTCAAGGCTTTTTGTATTTGGGAAGTTTCCATCTGTAGTATAAAAAATTGTGGCGGCTTCTGTTTGGGTAGACATAGAAACAGAAACGCTGCCGTCATCATTCACAGAAGATTCTATTGTTACAGGCGAAGTGTATTGCTTTTCTATATAATTTGTCTGAAGCCCCACTTTGCAGGAAAAAATTGTAAAAAGGAATATTACACAAGCAGCTACCTTTGCATACACAAAAGATTTCATTTGCATACTTATAATTTTACTACATCTCAGCGTTTTTTCAACAAATTGCCAGTATCCAGTCTTTTTGTTTTCAGCCTTTTCTGCAAATCTTGTCTATCCTGTACATCTTGTTACTCAACATTATTTCTACAAACTCTGCAAAACTTTTCTTATCGCACCTTTTCCGGCAATCAATTTTGCAAAGTATGATTTTACTGCATCAGCAAGTCCTGCTTCGAACAAATCTACTCCAAAGATTTCTGCACGATGAAGAAGTGCGTCAATGTCAGCGGCAACTGAACTGTCTCCAAGTTTTACACCACTAACATATTTTCTGCACTCTTCCAAAAGAGGATCCGGACTAAGTTCAAAGGCATTACCATCATCGCCAATAGCCATAAGATAGCGCAACCACAAAGCAAAAACAAGAGGGACTACTTTAAGGTCGCCAACGTTCAAATCTTTGCGTGCAAGATAACCCTTAATTGTTTCGCCAAAACGGATGCTCAGCTTCTGTGATGTATCGCAGGCAATTCTCTGCGGTGTGTCCGGCATAAAAGGATTTGGAATACGGATATTTACAACCTCATCAATAAAGTCGCGAGGTTTGATAATTCCAGGGTCAACAACAACAGGAAGACCTTCTTCATAGCCCAGACGTTTTACAAGACGAAGCAAATCAGCATCCTTCATTTCGTCTGCAATCAAAGTGTAACCGAGTAAACATCCACTGACAGCAAGGAAGGTATGAAGAGGATTGAGACAGGTACAAACCTTCATCTTTTCTACCTTGTCTACAGTTGCACGGTCGGTAAAATAAAGTCCAGCCTTTTCAAGCACAGGGCGGCCATTCGGGAAATTATCTTCTATAACAAGATACTGGCACTCTTCGGCATTTACAAAAGGTGCAACGTAAGTTTTCTTAGAAGTGATTACAGGCTCCAGCTGTTCAATTCCGTCATCAGCAAGTATCTTTTCAATTTTTGCATCCGGGCGAGGTGTAATTTTATCAATCATTGTCCAAGGGAAGCTGACTTTAGACGCATTATTTACATAATCAAGGAAGCCAGGCTTACAAACTCCGCGGTTTTCCCATTCTTTTGCAAACTCGTTTACAGCGGCATAAAGTTTATCGCCATTATGAGAGCAGTTATCCATGCTGACCATAGCGATTGGAAGCTCACCGTTTACATAGCGTTCATGAAGAAGAGTTACAACCTTACCAATGTAGGATTTTGGAAGAACTGGACCAGCAGCAAAATCATCTTCAACTCCTGGCATAGATACGCCGGCTGCATTTCGCAAGAGGTAGCCTTTTTCTGTAATTGTAAATGTTACCATCTGAAGTGAAGGTGAACGGAAAATCTCAAGCAAACGAGCCCAGTCTGACTCATTATCAGAATCAGCAGAGAGGGCTTCCATAATTGAGCCAACTACAGTTTTTTCAACCGAGCCACTGGATTTCAAGGTAACAAGTGCACCAATGTTATCGTGCGGACGGTACATTTTTTCGATAATTTCGTAATCATAGCCTTCTGCAACAACAAGTCCGCGGTCAAGTACACCCTTGTTCAAAAGCTCCTGCACAACATTAGCCTGAAACGCACGGAAAATATTTCCCGCACCAAAATGAATCCAGAACGGATTTGCCTTAGTTGCAGCTTCAACAGCAGCACGGTCAAACTTTGGAAGAGAATAGCCCTTGCTCTCCCATTCACTTGTATTTTTTATTCCTTCGATTGTAAGTTTCATATTACGCCTCTAACT
>JAILQA010000509.1 GCA_024699205.1 Treponema sp.
GAAAAAAACGTTCTTCTCGAGGACGACAATCTTATTTTTGTAAATAAACCAGCTTTTTTCCCGGTTGAACAGACAATTACCGGCAACCGTGCAAATCTTCACGATGCTCTTGTTGATTATTTATGGAAGAAAAATCCTTCCTTAAAAAATCCGCCCTATGTTGGAATCATGCATCGTCTTGACCGCGACACAAGCGGAATAATTCTTTTTACCAAAAACCGTGCAGTAAACAAAGAAATCCAGCAGATGTTTGAAAATCATGATTTTATCAAGGAATATTTTGCCCTTGTATGCATTGATGGCTGTGACAGAACAGGAAAGAACGCAACACAACTGCCAGATTCCTTTACAGTAGAAAAATACATGGGCAGAATCAGTCCCAAAAGTCAGGCGGGAAAATGGGGAAGTCTTCCTCAAAGCAGGGGAGGCCTCTATTCTAAAACCGATTTTACCGTGATAAAAGAATGCCTTGTCGAGGAAAAAAAATGCCTACTCATAAAATGCTCCCTTTTTACAGGCCGTACCCATCAAATCCGCGTGCATTTAAGCGAATTGGGCTTCCCGATTCTTGGAGACCGCTTGTACGGAGGCAAATCTGCCCAAAGACTTTATCTTCATTCCGCAAGATTAAGCGCCCCCGAAAAGTTCGATGTTTTCTGCAAACCAGACTGGGGGGAAATCAATTAAGAATTAATAATTTATAATGTATAATTAGGTTGAATTTTTAGTTTTGAAAAGAGATTTTAAGAATTGGCGTAAGTGAATTCTCAGACGAAAAAAAATCTGCACAAGCGTAGCGCGGAAGCCTTTTTTTCGGATGAGAAGTCACTGAAAGCCAATTATTAAAAATGATTTTATTAAACTCCATATTTAAACTGATTATGGATTAAAAAATTATTTTTTTTGCAAAAAAAATGTTGACGATTGAAGGAAGAAATTATTATTTTTTTATATGTAAATAAAAGAAAAGAGGAATTGATTGTAGATGTCAGACAAGAAAGAAACTTCTGAGATTGAAAATGAAGAAAAAAAAGAAGATGTAGAGACAAAAGCAGAAAAAACTGCTGAAAATGCATCAGAAGAAAATCAATCTCAAGAGACAGAGACACAATCTCAAGAAAGTGAAGAAAATGCTTCAGAAGAAAAAAAAGAAGAGACTCCAGAAGAAAAAATTGCCGCATTAGAAGCAGAAGTTGCAGACTTAAAAGATCAGTTGCTTAGACGCGCAGCAGATTTTGATAATTATCGTAAGCGAATGATAAAAGAAAAACAGGAAACTTATGATTATGCAAATGCAGCTCTGCTTGCTGATTTATTGGACAGTCTTGATAACTTTGACCGTACTCTGGATGCTGCCAAAGACGCAACAGATGCAAAATCAATTGCTGACGGCATCAGAATGATTAACAACAATCTTGTTAAAATGCTTGAAGATAAGTATGGTCTTTGTGGTTATGGTTCAGAAGGAGATGAGTTTAATCCTGATGAACATGAAGCTATTGGCCGCATGGAAGATGAAAATGCAGACAAGGAAACATTAGCTCAGGTATATCTTAAAGGATATAAATTAAAGGATAGGATAATTCGCCATGCAAAAGTAATGGTGAAAGTACCTAAACAGTAACATAAATTAAGGAAATAATTAAACGAGGTGAATAGAATGGGAAAGATTATTGGTATTGACTTAGGAACAACAAACTCTTGTGTAGCCGTAATGGAAAACGGTGAACCAGTTGTAATTCAGAACTCAGAAGGATGAAGAACAACTCCTTCAATTGTTGGTTTTACCACAAAGGGAGACAGAATTGTAGGTGCTCCTGCTAAAAACCAGATGGTAACAAATCCAAAAAATACAATTTATTCTGTAAAACGACTTATTGGTCACAGATTCAGCGAATTACAGGGAGAAGCAACAAAACTTCCTTATACAGTAGTAGATAACGGTGCCGACTGTCGTGTTGAAGTTGACGAAGCTGGAACCAAAAAACGCTACAGTCCACAGGAAATCTCTGCTTTCATCCTTCAAAAAATGAAGAAAACTGCAGAAGATTATCTTGGAACAGAAGTTACAGAAGCTGTAATTACAGTTCCTGCATATTTCAATGACTCTCAGAGACAGGCAACAAAAGACGCAGGTAAAATCGCAGGTCTTGATGTAAAACGAATCATCAATGAACCTACAGCCGCTGCTCTTGCTTTTGGTTTTAATAAAGACCAGTCTAAGGAAAAAACAATTGCTGTTTATGACCTTGGTGGTGGTACCTTCGATATTTCTATTCTCCAGCTTGCTGACGGTGTATTTGAAGTTCTTTCTACAAATGGTGATACACATCTTGGTGGCGATGACTGGGACCGTGTAATTTCTAACTGGCTTATTGATGAGTTCAAACGCGATACAGGCATTGATTTGTCAAAGGATTCAATGGCTATGCAGCGTCTCCGTGAAGCCGCAGAAAACGCAAAAATCAGTCTTTCTAACCAGACTACAACAGATATTAATCTTCCATTTATTACAGCAGATGCAACAGGTCCAAAACACTTACAGAAGTCTTTGACTCGTGCTCAGTTTGAACAGATGACAGAAAATCTCTTTGAACGAACAAAGGAACCTTGCCGCAAAGCATTGTCAGATGCAGGTCTTACATCAGATAAGATTGATGAAGTTCTTTTGGTTGGTGGTTCATCTCGTATGCCAAAAGTTCAGGAAGTTGTAAAAGCAATCTTCGGTAAGGAAGGAAGCCGTTCTGTAAACCCTGATGAAGCTGTAGCAGTTGGTGCTGCAATTCAGGGTGGTATTTTGAACAAGGATGTAAAACAGGATATCCTTCTTCTTGATGTAACTCCACTTTCTCTTGGAATTGAAACAATGGGTGGTGTATTTACAAAACTTATTCCACGAAATACAACAATTCCTTCAAAGAAGAGCCAGATTTTCTCTACAGCAGCAGATGGACAGACAGCAGTTTCTATTCACGTACTTCAGGGTGAACGAGAAATGGCAGACCAGAACAGAACTCTTGGTCGCTTTGACTTGGTTGGTATTCCAGCTGCTCCTCGTGGAGTTCCTCAGATTGAAGTTACATTCGATATAGATGCTAACGGTATTGTTCACGTATCTGCAAAGGATCTTGGAACTGGAAAAGAGCAGCACATCCAGATTACTTCTTCTTCTGGATTGAGCGATGCAGAAATCGACAAGATGGTAAAAGATGCAGAAGCAAATGCTGCAGCTGATAAAGCAAAACGCGAAAGTGTAGATGCACGCAACGAAGCTGATTCAATGATTTATGCAACAGAAAAATCAATCAAGGAACTTGGTGACAAGATTGATGCTGCAGAAAAACAGAAGGTTGAAGATGCAATTGCAGCCCTTAAACAGGCAATGCAGGGCGATAATACAGAAGAAATCAAGGCAAAGACAGAAGCTTTGAAGACTGCTTCTTACAAAATTGCAGAAGAACTTTATAAACAGCAGGGTGCCGCTGGTGCAGCAGGTGCTGGTGCTCAGCCAGGTCCAGATGCAGCAAACAATGCAGGGGCTGATGCTGGTGCAGATAATTCTTCAGCAGGTTCATCAAGTGGATTCAACAAAGGTTCTGCTGATGATGTAGATTACGAAGTAAAAGACGAGTAACAGAAAATAAATAAGAATATTGGGTAACTAGAATGGCAAAGCGTGATTATTATGAAGTTTTAGGTGTCGATAAGTCAGCCTCTCAGGAAGATATTAAAAAGGCCTATAGAAAATTGGCTGTAAAATATCATCCTGATAGAAACCCTGGCGATAAAGAAGCAGAAGAAAAGTTTAAAGAAGCAACAGAAGCTTACGAAGTTCTTTCTGATGATAAAAAACGACCTCTTTATGATCAATACGGTTTTGCCGGCGTTGATGGAATGGATCAGGGCGGTGCCCAATATTCTCACGCATACCAGGATTTCAGCGACTTGTTCGGTGGAGCTGGTGGCGGTTTCAGCGATATTTTTGACAGTATTTTTGGTGGCGGTTTCAGCAGCGGTTCAAGACGTCAGCGAGGTGGTCCATCTACAGGTGCCAGTCTGCGCTATGATTTGTATCTTGGCTTTAAAGAAGCTGTATATGGAACCTCTACCGATATTCATTTTAAACATAACGAAACCTGTGAATCCTGCCATGGAACAGGTGGAGCTGCTGGTTCTGCAAGAAAAACTTGTCCAACCTGTAATGGTGCCGGTCAGATAAGACAGGGAAATGGTTTCTTTACAATTCAGCAGACTTGTCCAAAGTGCGGTGGAAGAGGAACTGTTATCGATAAGCCTTGTCCAGACTGTCACGGTACAGGACGTCAACAGAAAAACAAAAAAATGTCTTTAAAAATACCAGCCGGAACAGACAATGGAAAGAAAATTGTAATTCCTGGACAGGGAGATGCAGGTGAAAACGGTGGACAGCCGGGTGATTTGGTTGTTGTAATCCATGTTGAATCACATCCATTATTTGAGAGAGGCGGTCAGGACTTGTATTGTGCAGTTCCTATTTCAATGTCTCAGGCTGCTTTAGGTTGTGATATTACAATTAATTCTCTTGATGATAAAAAAGTTCTTATAAAAGTTCCTTCTGGTACTTCAAATGGTAAGCTTCTTAGAATAAAAGGCGAGGGTGTACCTTATCCTAATAGCACACGAAAAGGTGACTTGTATATTAAGATTATGGTTCAGATTCCACAGCATCTTTCTTCAAAGCAGAGGGATTTGTTAAAAGCCTATATGGATCTGGAAAATCCTACAGAAAATCCAAATCTTATCCCCCTTTCTGAGCTGGAACGATAAATAATATTGAATAATTTTACACTTTTTTCCCATTTCTGCCGATAATATGGTACAATAGTAGTACTGTATTTTTGAGGTGAATATGTACAAAACAAGAGAAAAGTTTATTTCAATTGGTATTTACGTTCTAGCCGTAATATTATTTATTGGTTTTTCTTTATTTTTAATCCCGGCAAAAGTTGATGAAGAGTATTCAATTTATTCTTTTCTGATTATTGCTGCGATATTTTTTGCTATCATTTTATTGTCTACAAGAGTCCGTTCAGTTTTATTTAAGCTTGCAAAACGTGATACAATAGATTCTGGTGAGACTTTAATAATCAGGGATTTTATTGAACGGCTTAAGTTCTGTTACACTCTTGATGATTTTTATGGTGCAATTGGTGATTATCTCGAAAAACGCGGTGACTGTTCTGTTTTATTGATTGACCGAACAAGAAACTATGTTTTGTATAACAGTCCTGACCGTCTCACCACCTCCGAGCGAACACGAAAAAAGATAGATCAGTATTTTGATGAACAGTGGCAGGACGGTATATTCTTCTTTGATAAAGACTTTGGTATTACCTCAAAATTCAAAAAAGCACGTGGATTCTTCCTTTGTTCCGAAAAACAGCACATGTTCGTATTCTGTAATTACACACGTCTTTTTGACAGTACAATCTATTCCCAGTTATTTGAAGAATACAAACGTTTTATTACCCGTACAAGAACAATTTCAACTTTGTCAGAAATTGCCGCTACAACAACCGAATGGCAGCAGCTTGCAGAAACTCAGCAATCCTTCTTACCTCAAAAAATCCCAAATATTCCAAAATTGAAGATTGCTACCTACTTCCGCCCTCTCGTAAACGTATCGGGCGACTACTTCTCAATTTTGCCTATTGATTCCTCAAAAACCCTTCTCATGCTTGGCGACGTATCCGGTAAAGGCCTTCCAGCCGCTCTTATCATGGGTTTGGTAATGAATACAGTAAAAATTATTGAAGATAAAGAAGATTTGGTTGGTGTAATCCACGCTATAGATAAAGCTATCAAAGGAATGCACCTCCAGGATAAATATACAGTATTGTTCCTTGGAATTGTTGATACAGACAAAATGAAAATCCGTTATATCAATGCTTCCATGTCTGACCCTCTTATTCTTTCACCATCTCCAGACGGATACCGAATAAAACCATTAACCTCAAATGCTTCCCTTATCGGTATTCTTGATGTTGGCGATATCACAGTTGCCGAAAAACGCCTTTTCCGTGGTGATACCATTCTTATGGCAACTGACGGTGTGTCTGAAGTTATGGATGACAGTGGTGTTGAATTAGGTGATACAGATTTGTATAAGAAAACACTTATTTCCGGTGCCGCAAAGAGTCCACAGGAATTTGTTGACGATATAGTAAATCTTATCTGGAGATATAATGGCGATAAAAAACTCCATGATGACGTTACAATGATGATTGCAAAGGTAGGTTACTAATATGATTTTTGTTATCTTGAATGCGGCTGTACTCGCTGCTTTTGTTACACTTACTTTCTATGTAGATAAAAAAGTAAAACTTGAAACTCAGAGCGGTAATGCAATGGTTGTTCCACTGTTAATTGCAAGTGTTGAAGCTGCCTTGTTTTTCTTTGTAATGTTATTCAAGCATGTTTGGCTGGATGGTTTTACCGGACAGTTAATGAGAGTTGTTTTTTTATTGGATGTAATATTTTTTGTTATGTTCAGTTTTGGTCTTATTGGAATAGTTGCAAATGTTAGAAAGACTTCAATTCAACTGTTAAAAATTGCCTTTATTGTTTTAGGTGTTTTTATAGTTTATCGCCGCTTTGATACAGTAGATATTTCTCAGAATAACAGTTTATATATTGGTTCAGAATACCTTTTTTCAGAAGAATCTGGTGCACGGGAGTTTTTTCCTTGGACTTGGGTAACTTTATACAATGCTATCTATAAAGTTTTCCTGCCGACAATCTGCTTTTTATTCCTTACACTTTTACAGGAAAAGAAAGGTGTTTCTATTCAGCGTTATCAGGGACTTGTAATTGGTGAAAGTATTATTTCCTTGTGGATTTTCCAGCTTTTCTTCCAGTTTATGTCGGAACGTGAACCAGGCTTTACTTCTATGTTTCTGTATTCTTACCTGCTGATGTTTATAATTGTAATTACCGGCCTTACCCAAAAGACAATTCCGTCTGGAAGAGTTTTCTTT
>JAILQA010000510.1 GCA_024699205.1 Treponema sp.
AGCAAAAGTGGATATTGTTTATAACCTTTATACTGATCCAAAGCATCCAGCCAGGTACCATCATCAGAAAGGCCCCAGATAGTTATACCCATAATTCCGTGTTTGTCTTCTGTTTTACGGTTTGCAAGGAACATTTTGAAGTATTCCTTATATTTTGATTTTAACATCACTGAACTATATGGTTTTGAACCGTTTGCTATATCAAGTTCTGTTACCTGTACATCGATATCATGTTCCAGGAACTTTTTAACTGCATCTTCAAAGCTATTATTGCCAGTAACCTTAGGATATGTCATATTTACATGAGACTGCATTCCAACAGCATCTATTCTTGCATCAGGGGTAGCTTTTATTTCATCAATCAAATTGCAGATTGCATTACATTTTCCTGTGCTATAGCAATTGTAATCATTGTAAATAAGAAGAACGTCTTTTGGCGCATAAGCGTTTGCGTAACGGAAAGCATTGATAATAAACTCTTCGCTGCCATAAATACGGAACCAGTCGCTATCCTGTCTGAGCCACTTCTGGCTTCCGGCATTATCTGCAACGGCTTCGTTTACAACATCCCACATTGTAACAATATGTTCTTTGCAGCCAATACGTTTTTCAAAATCATAGACAAAGTTCATTACCGATTTTATATACCATTCCATTCGGGCATTCATAGTAGCCTTGTCTACGTAATCATTCTTATCTTTGTAATCAACCTTAAAGAACCACTTTGGTGTCTGAGAATGCCATACCAGAACATGTCCACGGATTTTTACATTCATCTGACTTGCCAGAAATAAAATCTCTTTTGCTGCACCAAAACTTGGCATTCCCATTGGAACTTTGTAGGTATTTCCATCTTCTGCAAGGAAATCTTCAAGATTGGATGGTTTTTGCCAGTTAAAAATGAAATCAGGTTTAAACTCATTGCCAAGGGTGATGTAATTTACTAATTTTGGTAAGGTTTCCTGAACTTCTGGATCCTGAAGATTTGCTTTATATTCACATGCGAAGCCAAAATAATCAAAATAATCTTTATAAGCGTCATATAAACTTGGTGCCTGTGTCCAGTTTACAGGAGCAGCCTTTGTTGCACTGACTCCATCGCCAGTAAGCTTAATCTGAAGATTTTTAATATAAAAAACAAGGTTTTCTTTTGAAAGACCTGCTCCGGAAATGTAAAGGGAACGGTTTTCGCCAAGAGGAATTGCAAGATCACCTTTTAATGTAGTCCATTCACCTGATTTTACTTTTTTATGTGCAACTTCAGGTAAACCAAGATTCATTTCATTTATTACCCAGCTGATTTCATTTTCATTGTTTTGTGCATCTACAACTTTAATGTCACAGCTGAAGTTTAAATAAACTTCCTGATTGCCAAAAGCGGATAAATCTACGGTAACAGGATTGGTCTTTTTAATTTTTTTTCCTGTAATGACTGTAACGTTGTCAAATCCGTCGACTTTTTGCTTAAATTTAACGGAAGTATCTTTATCAATATTGATAATACTTACCGAGCCATCTCCATTGTCTTTAAAATTTGCATTTTTTGGTGCCGCAAAAAACGCTGAAACGCTAAAAAACAATGAAAAGAAGATAATTGAGATTTTTTTCATAGTGCCTCCATAGCTATAAAACAATCTTAGAAAAAAATTATAACACATAAATTACATTTATATATCAGATTTTTCCGCATTATTTTCTGCTTTATTTTTCTTATTCAATCCATTTATTTTTGAAAAGATTTTTTCCAGATACTGGACTTCGCTTTCGGACATGCTTGCCCGCGACAAAAGACTACGCCAGAAGTTTTCCATTTCTTCACGACCAGGCATTTTGAAAAAGCCTATTTCTTTAAGGTTGTTGGTAATGTTCTTTACGCTTGTATCGATACGTTCCAGAGAAAGGGATTCATAGCTTTTTATGGCTTTATTTTGAGTGGCAAGTTTTTCGCGGAAAAGATGATAGCTGATAATCTGTACTGCATGAGAAAGATTCAAAGAACCAAAATCATTACTGGAAGGAATTGTTACACCGACTGTACACTGGGAAAGTTGTTCATCTGTGAGGCCTGTGCGTTCGTTACCAAAAATAACGGCAACCTTTGAGTTTCCGCTGGTGATTTCTGAAGCCTTGCGGGCAAACTCTTCTGGTAAATACAATTTGCCACGTTTTTTTCCACGGCGACGGGTTGTGCCTGCGCTTATGCTGCAATCTTTTGTTGCTTCGGTAATAGAATCAAAAAATTGTGCTTTATCAAAAATATATCCTGCATGGATGGCAAGTACGTGAATATGTTCGATATCGTAATCATCACGATTGCCGACAATTCTAAGCTCTTTAATATCATTATTTGCCATTGCACGGCAGACTGCACCAATATTTCGGCTTTCATCTGGATGATCAAGAATAATAACTATGTTTTTAAGATTCATTTTTACATTTTAGCGAAAAGAGATAATAAAAATCCATATGAAAATCATGACTGCTGCCATTTTAATTCCTACTCCGCATAAAAAGCCAAGAAAGGCTCCCCATGCAGATTTTATGGAAACTTTAAAATCGCCGGAAGTACTGATTAATTCACCTGCTAAGGCTCCTAAAAAAGGTCCAAAAATAATTCCAGGAGGGCCTACAAAAAAACCGATTATGAGTCCGATTGTTGAACCGGTTGTTGCGGCTTTACTTCCGCCTGTTTTGTTTGTCATATAAACGGGCAGAATATTATCTAAAATTGAAACTACAATTGCCACAACACCTGTTATTATAAGGCAAAGAATTGAAATCTTATTGTAAGACGAAAAATACGATAAAAGCAAACCCACCCAGGCTAAGGGAGCTCCAGGTAAAACAGGGACAAAAGTTCCAAGAAAACCTACTATCAAAAGAATGCCTGCTAAAATTGTAAGTATTATACTTATATTCATATAAATCCTTCTTTCAAACGCTTATTTAATAAAAGCTTATTTTATAAAAGCTTATTTTGCGGTTACTTTGTAAACACCAGTTGGTCCGTTCTTGAGATAATTTCTTATTTCTTCGGCAATCTTATGCTTTGCGGCTTCATTTGTCTGGAAAACAGCATCTCCCAAAGGTGGAAGAGCGCCTTCAGAACAAGCTGCAACTATAAATCTTACATCGCTTGACTGGCGGTCATAAACTCTGGAGTTTCTGTTTACTGGTCCTAAATGGATTTTCATACAAAGTGCTTCTTGTGTACTGTCATCTGTAAATATATATAAAGCATCATCAAAAATATTCTGGTCTGTAAGCTTTAATCCAACTACAGATGGTGCAATAACTCCGTGCGCTGTATTAAAGGAGAATACAGGCATTCTGTCGACATCCATTTCTGAAACATTTTTATAGGGCATTGTTCTGTGAACTGAAAGTGGTGTAAACAAAATAGCAATCTGTTTTACATCCATGAAGGCTTCAACGTCAACTTGAGTTCCTCTATACCAGTTTGGATGCACTAATCCTTCTTCCTGCCAGTTTCGGAACATATCAAGTATAGCACGCAATGTAAAAGAATCCTGCTCTTTTCCGCTGGTTGAAAGTTCAAAATCCATTGTCTGAGCAAGGGACGGGCGCTTTATAAAATTGTTAATTAATTCATTATAACTTGGAGCACCACCAAAAGCTTCTACAAATCCGCCGACGAGTGCAAGCAAAGTATCATCGTTTCCACCAGCACAGAAGAAAGGCGTAAAGGTGTAACTGCGCATTTTTTTAAGATATTCTTCGAGTTCAACTATGTTCTGCGGAAAGTTGAGTTCTGCGTCTTTCATAGCTTTTCGATAATAATCAAACTCATAGTGATCAAGGATGATTGGAAGAGCCTTCTTTGCCTTTTTTCTGAGAGAAGTCGGCATTTGTGAAGTAATTCCTTCAGGGAGTGGTTCTGCGTATTTATCAAGTTTACTTACCGCTGAACCATTCCAGGAGAAAAATAAATCATATTTACGGGCAATTTTTCTGGCATCAAATTGTTCTTCGGAAATATCTGTAAAGGTGATTTTTCCGCTATAAGTCTGAGAAACATATTTTTCTATTTCAGATTTGATTAAATCAGATAATTTGTAAAATGCTACATCAAGATTTTTTGCTTTTTCCTTTTTTATGGAAAGACCTACTGTTAATCCTGTTCCAAGGCCAACTACAAGACAGCATAAGATAATTATTAATGCGGTCTTATTTATTTTTTTCTTGTTTGACTTTTTTTCTGAATTTTTCCCTTTTTTGGGGGCAGTTTTTTTTGTTTCCTTATTCATAATACCTCTTTATTATCGCTTAGTATTATTATTCTACTATATCTACAAAATTTTTATGTTCTACTCTGTATTATAACTTATATTCCAATTATATTCCAAAGAAAATGTTGTCTTCTGTGATTTGTTCGTTTTTATTTGATGCGACTGCGCGATTTACGCAATTTTGAAGTTGACGAACATTGCCTGGCCAGGAATATTCTTCCAGCTTGCGAAGGGCTGTCGGTGAAAAATATTTATTATTTTTTTCTGCAAGGTTTTGTGCTATAAGAGCAATATCACCGCGATGTTCACGTAATGGTGGAAAATAAATTACATTCGCAAAGATTCTGTAATATAATTCTTTCCGGAAGAGTCCTTTTTTCATTTTTTCTTCAAGATTGTCGTTTGTGGCAAAAATCAGGCGGGTGTCTATTTTTTGTGGAGTTGAACTTCCTACACTGTAAATGACTCCTGAATCAAGAAGCATATAAAATTTTGATTGAATATCCAGATCTGCTAATCCAATTTCGTCAATAAATAAGGTTCCGCCATCTGCCTTCTGAACAAATCCTTTTGTAACTTTTGCGTCCGTGAAAGCACCGTCTACAGTTCCAAAGAGGCTTGTATCTGCAAAATTAATACCTATATTTATGGTACTGATTGGAATATATGGCTTTTTGCTTCGGGATGAAAAACGATGAAGATATTCTGCACTAGTTGTTTTACCTGTTCCGCTTTCTCCAAGCAATAAAACTGGATTATCATTTTTTGAATAGCAGATTATTTTTTCACGGACGCTTTTCATTGCAGCTGATTCACCGAGAATAACTTCTTTTATGATTTTTTCTTCTTCACTAATATCACCATAAATATAAAAGCGATTGTTTATAGAATTGTTTTCATCTTTGTTTATAAAAGCGATGTAATTGATAATATTTTTATAAATTCTGGAATTGCATGGATATGGAATAATGTTTTTGGTAAGGGAAAAGATTTTATTGCGTACATCGGCACAAACAATACTTGGAATTATAAAAGCAACTTTTCTAAGTTTTGGAATCAGTTTGCTTTCTATATCAGAAAAAAGCTTTTTGTAATCAGAGGCTGCAGAAGAAACATCATACAAAACAATTTGATAAAGATTCAAATTATAATTTGATAAATCACGAATAACCGTAAGTTGAAAGGCATCTGGCAAGTTTCGTTTACAATAGACAATAACGTCTTGCCGTGAAGAAATTAACAGTACGTTAGAATAGAATTCTGACGACATTTTTTTCTCCAAACTTTTTAAAATTTTACTTAATTCTCCTACTTTTTAAATATTCTATACCAAAGCAGAATAAACTTATACTTTAAAAATGGGAAAATTAGAAAAATTTTGAATGGATTGTGAAAAAATTCTACGAAAATTTCGTTTCCTTTGTCGAAAGTTTTTTCCTTTATGCGTTTTACGCGCTCAGAAAAGATACCGAACACATCGCGGTAATAAAGGAATATGCTTGAAGAAAAGCGGTTTCGGCGGCGGTAGGCCCAGCAGTTTTTCTCTTTGATTCCGTCGCTTATTAAAACTAAAGACGGCTGGGCTTTAAAAATTGCCTGAACTATGTCGTTTTCTATTTCTTTTGAAAAATATCCTACATAACGGCCGACGATTTTTAAGTTTGGGAAAGTATCGCGGACATTTGCAGTTGCTTTTTGTAGGGTTTTTGCGTGTGAGCCCAGCATGTAAAGGCTTTTGTAATGAGAATCAAGGATTGTAAGGATTTGTATTATAGCTTTGAAGGGGTTGTAGCGAACTGGCACATTCTTTTTAAGAAAACGGGCGCCTTTTAATATGCTTTTTGAAATTGGAAGAATTAAATCGGCACTTTTAATGCAGTCTGCAAAATCTCCACGGCGGCGGGCTTTTAATAAATCCCAAATTGAAAGAAAAATAATCTGCTTTGTTCCCGGTTTTGCGAGAATCTCCAGGATTTCATTTTCAAGATTTTCGGGCTGGCAAATATCAACTGGTACACCAATTAAATTAATTCTTTCAATCGCCATGTTTAATTCCTTTTTTGATTTTATTAACTTCGGGCAACCTGGACAGCTGCAAGGCCATACAAAGCTGCTGTTTCACACCTTAATATATTTACGGAAAAATGTACTGGAATAAAAAGACCTTTTTTTGTCAAAAGTTCAATTTCATTCGGGCTAATTCCACCTTCACACCCGCAGGCAATTCCAATTTTTTTTGCCTGAGGATTTGTTTTGAGCAATTCAGCAGTTGAAGTCCCTTCATCCACCTGCCGCTCATACAAAACAAAAGCAACATCTCTCTCGTACCGCCCGAGCGCCTCACCCAAGGTCATCGCTTCTGTAACTACCGTCTCAACTGGCGATCCACTCTGCTGACGCGCTTCTCGAATTATCTTTTCAAGCCTGTCCTTTTTGTTTCCCTGCAAAGCCAAAAGACTGCTTTTTTCCGAATATTCGCCGATTACCGGAACAATAGTTTTTACCCCACATTCCGTTGCCTGTCGTACAATCTGTTCAAATTTCTGAGGCTTGGGAATAAACTGGAAAAGAATGTATTCTTGAGACAAGGAAGCAACTTCTGACTGAATTTCCTCCGCCTGAACCCCACGGGTTACAGTTCCACGTGTTACAGTCCCCTGAGCACCAGAACCGACAGAAGCATTTGAAGAAGTATTTGCGCATATCTGCAAAAGAATTTTTTTAGATTTGTCATCAACCGCAGCAACCGTAGAATTTTGCAAAGTTCCATCCAAAAGCCGCAAATTTATCATATCGCCGCTTTTTACCCGCAGAACCTGCCGCAGGTATTTAAAATCGCTGCCTTCTACACTGACAATGCCTTTTTTATCCGGCATTTTATCTAAAATTAACTGTCGCATTTGCTCTCATCTACTGAATTTATTCCGCAGCCTGTTTTGAAGCGTCTATTGCAGAATCTTCTACAGCTTCCTGAAGTTCCTTCAAGGTTTTTGTATTTTTAATTAAAGCGTCAAAATCCTTGCTTTTTACAATTTTTAATGCTTCATTAAGCTGCAAATCAAAATCCAAATCATAAAGAACATTTGCTTTAGTTCTCTGAACCTGAATACGAATCATTCTTCGCAGCAAACGCAAATCCAGCGGATATTCTTTTGCGATTTTCTCGGCTTCAAGAGCGATTGCCCCTTCACTCAAATTTGGATTTTTTTCTACAAGAGTTGGAATAAGATTTGAATTTACTAATTTTACGTAAATTTCTTCTTCCTCTGGAGTCATTTTTTCAAGATTTTTGATTTCCAAATCAGGCGGAATACCAATTTTATCAATATTTACATCACTTGGCGTATAATAACGGGCCATTGTGATTTTCATTCCATCAATATTGCTCAATGGAATTACCTGCTGAACCGAACCTTTTCCGTAAGTGCGCTCACCAACAAGATAAGCCAGATGATAATCCTTCAAAGCCCCGGAAAGAATCTCGGAAGCACTTGCTGAACCACGGTTTATAAGAACTACAATCGGAAGGTTCTTTTTTACAGTTGTTTTTGCTGCGGTCGAAGTAAATTCCTGATTTTCAAAAGCAAGTCGGCTCTTGGTAGAAACAATCACACCTTCATCAATAAATTTATCTGCAACATCAGCAACACTTGTTATAAGGCCGCCCGGATTATCGCGCAAGTCAATAATCATTCCTGTGTAATTATTTTCTTCAAAGAAATTGAGCGCGTCCTGCAAGCGGTTAGGCGTCTCAGGAGTAAATTCAATCAGTCTAACATAACCAATCGAACTGTCTTCAATCATTCCATATTTTGCCGTTGGAACTTCAATCAGCGCGCGAATGATTTTTACATCAAAACGCATGTTTGTACCGCGAAGAATAGAGAGAGTGACAGGCTTACCAACTTGGCCGCGAAGTTTTCCCAAAGCTTCGTTCATGGTAAGGTCTGGAGTTGGAGTTCCGTCAATCGCAACAATATAATCTCCCGCCTGAATACCGGCTTTTGCGCCTGGAGTGTCTTCCATTGGGGAAGCGACTTCTACATAAGCAGGTTTTTCTGGAGTAGATTCAAGAGCCTTTGTTATAGAAAGACCAATACCACCAAAAGCACCCGCAGTAGTATCATTCAAATCACGCATTGCATTAGGGTCAAGATAAAGCGTATAAGGATCGCCAATCGAATCCAGCATACCTTTAATTGCGCCTTCATACAAAATCTTTGGATCAATTTCATCAACATAATTCTGTAAAACAAAATCAAAAACAGAATTAAGTTTTTTCATATATTGAAAGGCAGAAGCTTTTTCATCCTGCCTGGAAGCTGCAAAACAAGATGAATTGAAAAAAAGTGTAATAGCTACAGTTGAAACGAGAAAAAGTCTCTTTTTGAATGAAATTTTAAATCTATTCATAGCGCTCATTTTACTTCACTCCCTTTAAAAAATCTACTATTGATTGTATAATTAAACTTATGGCACAGATAATTCCAGTAGCAAGCGGAAAAGGCGGAGTTGGAAAGAGCCTTCTTTCTGCAAACTTAGCAATCGCCCTTGGACAACAGGGCAAACGGGTAGTATTAGTTGATTTGGATTTGGGAGCTTCAAACCTTCATCTTGTTATAGGACAACATCCTGGTTCAGCAAGTCTGGGTTCCTGGTTCACCGAAAAAACACAATTTAAAGACATCATTCAGCCAACTGATTATAAGAACGTAAGTTTTATAGCCGGCGACAGTCAGATTCCTGATTTGACCTCTCTCAAACATGCCCAGAAAATAAAACTCATACGCAACCTTAAAAATATTGATACGGATTATCTTATTCTTGACCTTGGAGCTGGAACCCATCAGTTTATTCTTGATATGTTCCTGCTTTCACCTCAGGGAATTATTGTTTCCGCACCGGCAGTTACAGCAACCCTGAACGGATATCTTTTCTTAAAAAATGCCGTTTTCCGCCTACTCTACACAACCTATAAAAAGAATACACCTGGCCGCGAGCTTTTGGACAATCTTAAAAAGAACTCTGTTTCAATGCAGAAGCTTTACATTCCTCAGCTGGTTCAAGCTCTGGGACGTGTTGACCGCGAAAACACCCATCTTTTTATTACAAGAATGCAGCAATTCAGACCTCGCCTTGTAATGAATATGATTGAAAATCCAAACGATGCCAACAAAGCCCAGCGAATCAAAACTTCCTGCAACCAGTACCTTGGTCTTGAAGTTGATTTCCTTGGAATTATGTACCGCGATATGCTTCAGGATAAGGCCCTTGCCTCCCAGTTGCCTCTGGTTGTTTACAAACCACAGTCAGTTCTCGGTCAAGCCGTTTACAGAATTGCAGACAAAGTTATAGAAACTCCACCACGCACCTTTGATGCTGACTTTAATCCGGAAGATTTCAACAACGACACCTTTATCTCTGCCGAAGAAGAAGCCAATAACGATTACGATTTCAAGCTTTCCGGAATTGATGATTTAGTTGCTGGCGGTGAACTTTCCATTGGTGAACTTGCAGAAATGATTAAAACCCAGCAGTATGAACTGGTTCAACTCAAAAAGGAAAACCAGCTTCTAAAGGCAAAAATTATTAAAGCCGCCGCAATGGGCTTCAAAGTCTAATAAGCAGAAAGCAGCTGATCACAGCTATTTTGAAATACATTGATTCCAGCTGCTTTTGCAGTTTGTAAAACAAACTGCAAATTGATACTAAAAACAGCTGAAAATTGCTATACATTAGGAGAAAAAGATGTTTTTATATATTAACTATCCGTCCTGGATTCACCCAGAGATTTTTCCAGGCGTAAAGTTTTTAGGACTTTTGCGCTGGTACGGTCTTATGTACGCCGTAGCCTTTGGAGTTGCATATTTTATTTTACGTAAAGTTGCAAACGAAGGCGCGCTTGATACAGATACATACAAAATCACCGAAGATGACTTGTTCGGCTTTTTAGCAACAGGTATTTTGTGGCTCCTGATTGGCGCCCGCGTCGGTTCAACCTTAATTTACGATACATCCGGATTATACTGGCGACGACCATGGCTGATTTTCTGGCCTTTCCAAAATGGACACTTTACAGGCTTTGTAGGAATGTCGTATCACGGCGGCTTTATCGGTGGATTACTGGGAATGATTATCTGGTGCAAAAGACACAAACAATCACCTGCAAAATGGATAGATGCAATGGTTTGTGCAATTCCGCTGGGATACATTTTTGGAAGACTCGGTAACTTTATGAACGGTGAACTCTACGGAAGAATCACAAGTATGCCATGGGGAATTGTTTTCCCAGGAGCAGAAAAGTTTTCTTCTTCTCTGCCATGGGTTCAGGCTTTTGCAGAAAAAATTGGAATGGACATTTCATCAATAAGAATGGTAAATCTTCCCCGCCATCCAAGTCAGCTGTACGAGTCATTTTTTGAAGGATTAGTTTTGTGGCTTGTAATCTGGTTCTGTCGCAAGCACAAAAAGTTTGACGGAATGTTAGCCTGCATTTACACCGGCGGTTATGGTTTTGTACGCTTTTTTATTGAATATTTCCGCGAACCTGATGCAGATTTAGGCTTTAGAATTGGTGATAAAAGTGCCAACGTCTACGAAAATGTTTCTCTCCTGAACTTCTCCACCGGCCAAATCCTCTGCTTCCTTATGATGGTAGGCTCCCTCATCACCGCAATACTGTTATACCGAAAGTCAAAGAAGACAACAGAAAATACAACTAAAACAGATAAAAAGATTAAATAATTTTAAGTACCAATAAAAAAAGATGTGCGTAGTGGAATTGGGACTTAAAAATCGCTTGAAAGCCGAATACTAATTCAGCCCCTGGCTGAATTAGTATGTCAATCTTTTCCTTGCGGCTTTCACCGCGATTTTTACAGGCACAATTTCACGTCAGCACATCTTTTTTTTAAAGTATGTACCAATTATTTAATTGTTATGGATTTACAGTTGTCTTATAAGCTGTAGCAAGTTTTCCGTCTTTTTTAATCATTTCAAGCATTACAGCAGATTTAATTGGATTGTGTTTAGCATCGAAAGTAAGATGACCTGTTACATAGTCACCTTCGTTTTCTTCAAGAGCCTTGCGAACAGCTGCGATATCAGAATCACCACCTGCTTTTACAATAGCATCCTTCAGCATGTAAACTGAATCATATCCAAGAGCAGCAAAAGAAGTTGGTTCACGATTAAACTTGTTCTTAAAGTTTGTAACATATTTTACTACAGCAGCATCAGTAGAGTCAGCAGCATAGTGATTTGAATAGAAACCGTTCAAAACTTCGTCGCCAGCATTTTCTGTAAGACCATCCCAACCGTCAGCACCAACAAAAGGAACTGTAATTCCCTGTGCTCTAAGCTGCTTTGCAATCAAAGCAACAGTTGCATAATAATCAGGAAGATAAATTACATCTGGATTCTGGTTCTTAATCTTTGTAATCTGGGCGTTGAAGTCTTTTTCACCAGTTGAATAAGATTCTTTTGCTACAACTTTTCCACCAAGACGGGTGAACTCTTTTTCAAAGTTTTCTGTAAGACCAACTGAATAGTCGTTTCCAATATCATAAAGAATAGCAGCATTCTTTGCTCTCAAAGTTTCAGCAGAGAACTTTCCACCAACTGTACCCTGGAATGGATCAATAAAGCAGGCACGGAAAACAAAAGGATTTGTTTTTCCACTGTCATCAATTGTGATGTTTTCTGCAGTTGCAGCAGGAGCCATCTGAATAACTTTCATAGCCTGAGACTGTTCTGTGATAGCTTTTGTACAACCAGAAGTCAATGAACCAACGATAATCTTACATTTATCCTGAACTGTCAATTTTTTGAATGCAGAAACTGTCTTTGCAGGATCGCCTTCATCATCTTCAGTAATAAGTTCAATTAATTTGCCATTAATACCACCAGCGGCATTAATTTCATCAACAGCAAGCTGAGCACCATCTCTTGCTTCTACACCATAAACTGCAACAGCACCAGACAAAGGTCCGATTGAACCAATTTTAATTGTAGCAGCTTTCTTTGAACTGCAAGATGTGAGCGCAAAAACTGTCAAAACCAATGCAGCAACAACACTTAAAGATTTTTTCATAAAAATAACCTCCAGATAAAAATATACAGATTTTTTCAGGCGGTGTAAATTGGGAATTGTAAAGTTTTTTCTTATATAAACCGATGATAAAAAAAGGATAATACTATGAAAAACACAATTAAACGTTCGTTAACATACAGCATTTTTGCTTTAGGATGTATTTTCGCTTTCGCAACTTGTCAGCTTGTAGAAATAACCGAAAACGCTAAAATTACATGCCCGGATTTAAACCAAAACCCTTCAGGTACAGGTATCATAGTTACACTTAAGAACTCAATTCAGGATATAGAATATATAAACGTTTACCGCCAAGAAGTAACTGGATATCCAAATGAATCAGATTCAACATTCCCGATTGAAAATATCGGACTTGTTTTCCCTTCAAAAAATAATACAACTTTTGTTTATCCTGATGACTATATTTGTAAAAACAAAATCTATCGTTATTATGTGCGACTTTATGATAAACAGGAAGGCTACACGCTTTCAAACTGGACAGCCGGAATGACACCACAAAATGGATATAACGATCCCGAAACTTTAAAATATTCAAAAGGTACAAACACAAAATTAATTTACAACTCTAACGATAAAAAACTTACAATCAGTGGTCCGATTGTTGCACCATCGGCAATCGATAATTTTGATGAAAAGTTTAAGCCTGCTTTGGTTTTCTCTTGTAAAAACGGAACACAGGCAGTTACATTTATTTCCGATACTGAAAATCAGACTCCAATTCATGACGGAAACGAAATCCATCTTCTGGAAATCCTTCCTTCAACCTTCTTTAATACAGATTTGGAAATTAAAGGACTTGTTGCGCAGTTTGAAAAATTTGGTGACGATGATGACCTTCAGCGCGTTGTATGGACAGAACTTCTCTCAATTCCTGTATACGACACAGATAACAGACCAATCGCAAATAACAAAATCGTTATTGAAGTTAAATACGGCGCCCAGGGCTACGATTTTTCGTCATCTTTGTAATTTTTCATAATTTTTGTATGCTTTTCAGCCCTTTTTCTCACAATTGAACAATAATTGTTAAAATGTTAAATTGTTCCAATGAATACACTTGTTGCTCTCTGTGCCGTGGGTGCAGAAAAAGTCTTAGGCAATGAAATTAAACATTTAGGTTACAAGCTTTCCTCAAATGCGCCTGGTAGAGTTACTTTTTTGGGTGATGAAGCAGCTCTTTTTAAAGCAAACCTCTGCCTCAGAACTGCCGACCGCGTTTATCTTCAGCTTGCAGAATATGAAGCAAGAGATTTTGATCAGCTATTTGACGGAACCTACTCAATTCCCTGGCAGTTTTTTTTATACAAAGACTCAAAAATTGTCGTTGATAAAGTAAGAACTTACAAATCTAAATTAAACTCTGAACATTCAGTTCAGGGCATAGTTCACAAAGCAATCTATTCAAAGCTTTGCGATACCTGGCACATGTCATCAATGCCCGAAAGCGGAAACCAGAATGACGTTCGCATTTATATTGACGAAGATAAAGTTTTAGTTTTGCTTGATTTGTCGGGTCTTCCGCTTCACAAACGAGGTTACCGTGTAGACGGCGGTCTTGCACCTTTGCGCGAAACTACAGCGGCCGTTCTTTTGCAGGAAATGCTCTGGAGGCGAAAAACCCCACTTCACGATCCTTTCTGCGGTTCGGGAACAATTCCAATCGAAGCTACCTTGTATGCCTTTAACGTAGCCCCTGGTTTTGGAAGAAGATTTGCGCTCGAAACCCTTGCAATTTACAACGAAAAACTCGCTCAGACAATCCGCGATGAAGAAGCCGCTAAAATCCGTACGGACGTTGAAGTACGCATTACCGGTTCGGATGTTGACAGGGGAGCCGTTGAGAGGGCTAAGAAGAATGCCGAGTACGCTTGTGTCATGGCGGGACGGGCTTTAAAATCAATTGGAATAAGTGCCCATCTTCCGCGCCCAGATTTTGTTCAGTCAGATTTTGCAGATTTAGCTGCTCCTTACGAAAACGGACTGTTATTGTGTAATCCACCTTATGGTGAACGCCTTGGAGATGAAGAAGAAGCCGCCAAATTGTATAAAAGAATGGATAGTCTCTGGCAGGATTTTCCGGGCTGGAGTATGGGAATCATAACTTCTCATCAATCTTTCCAGGAAAACTTTAATCACAAAGCAGACAAGACAATAAAATTAAAGGCTGGAAATCTTGATACAAGTTTCTATATTTACGGGAGAAAGTAATGGCAATTGTTGTTGAGCATGATAAAAGAAGACGCGAGATTCTCGAAAAATCCCTTGATGTTTTTGCAAAAGACGGTTACGAGGATGTAACCTTCCAAAAAATCGCTGACCGTTGCGGAATCACAAGAACAACACTGTATTTTTATTTCAAGAACAAACGCGACATTTTTTTAGCTGCCCTAAAACAACTTTTGTCCGAAATGGAAATCGAAATCCGAAATCTTGTTTCGGACGAAAGCATTCCCGCCGAAGAAACTCTCCGTAATGTTATGATGATTATAGTTGGTTACTGCGAGCAGAATATCAATATGTTCAGCGTTCTTTTAGTTTACCTGATTCAGCTTAAAAAAGCCGGCGTTGATACAGACGAACGAGTTCGCCGCCGTGTTGTAAAATTACGCCATCTTATGAGCACAGTTATAATCCGTGGTATAAAAAACAAGGAGTTTGCGGTTACCGATGTTCATCAAATTAATGAACTTTTGTACGGAATTGTAGAAGCCGCAATCTTTAGAGTTGCAATTTTGAATCAGACAGACATTTCCAAAATCCGCACAACAATTAACCTTGCAATTGACGGGATTTTGAGAAAATAAAAATCGAAATAAACTAATTTTCTCCCGTATAAATTACACTTTAAAACCTCTTTTTAAATATTTTCCCACATTTTCATTTTCTGGTTTATAATTAACTTATGGAAAAATATATTTTAGCATTAGACCAGGGAACGACTTCTTCCCGCGCAGTAATTTTTAATAAACAGGTAGAAAAAATTGCTACCGCTCAACGTGAGTTTCCGCAGCATTTTCCGCAGCCAGGTTGGGTTGAGCATAATCCTGAAGATATTTTTACAAGCCAGCTTTCTGTTATGAAAGAAGCAATCATGAAGGCAAAATTAAAACCGGAACAGATTGAAGCTGTAGGAATAACTAATCAGCGTGAAACCGTTATTTTGTGGGATAAAAAAACTGGAAAGCCTGTTTACAATGCAATTGTTTGGCAGTGCAGAAGAACCGCTAACATTGCAGATGAACTTATTTCATCGGGAAAAGGTGATTTAATCCGCTCAAAAACTGGTCTTTTACCAGATGCATATTTTTCTGGAACAAAAATCAAATGGATTTTAGATAATGTTCCTGGAGCGCGTACACGTGCAGAAAATGGTGAGATTCTTGCTGGAACCGTCGATACCTGGCTTACCTGGCGACTCAGCGGCAAAAAAGCTCATGTTACAGATTATACAAACGCCTGCCGCACAATGCTTTTTAATATTCACACACTCCAGTGGGATGATGAACTGTTGCAGCTTCTTGATATTCCTAAATGCATTCTTCCTGAAGTAAAAGATTCTTCCTGTATTTACACTCAAACCGATAAATCTATCTGTGGTTTTGAAGCCCCAATTGCTTCTCTAATTGGAGACCAGCAGGCAGCCCTTTTTGGACAGGCTTGTTTCAATGAAGGAGAAATGAAATCCACTTATGGAACCGGCTGCTTCCTCCTTATGAACACGGGAACGAAACCGGTTGATTCAAAACATAAACTTCTTACCACAATTGCCCTGGGATTAAATGGAGAAATCCAGTACGCTCTCGAAGGCAGTGTATTTATTGGCGGCGCACTTATAAAATGGCTGAGAGATGAACTTGGAATTATAAAATCTGCACACGAATGTGATGTTCTTGCTGAATCAGTTGAAAACTCTAATGGAGTAATTCTGGTTCCTGCCTTTACAGGACTTGGCGCTCCTTATTGGGATTCTTATGCACGAGGAACGATTGTTGGTCTTACCCGCGGTGCAAACAAAGCACACATCTGTCGTGCCGCTCTGGAAGCAATTGCTTATCAGGTAAAAGATGAAATTGAATGTATGAAAGAAGATGCAGGTATAAAATTGACTTCGCTGAAAGTTGATGGTGGCGCTTCTGTAAGCAATCTGATGATGCAGTTCCAGGCTGATATTCTGAATACACCTGTTTACCGCCCGGAAAACACCGAAACTACAGTTACAGGCGCCGCATTTTTAGCAGGATTGGCAACCGGCTTCTGGAAGTCCAAGGACGAAATTAAAAATGTCTGGAAAATCAACCGAATCTTTACTCCGTCAATGGAGCAGGCTGACAGGAATAAAGGCTACGCTCTCTGGCAAAAAGCTGTAGAGCGCAGCAGAAGTTGGGATTAAGCAAAGGCAGTTCAGCAAAACTGCCCATTCGTTTTATATTAGAACTTTGCTTTTCTAAGTCTAACTTTCTCAATATCTTCGCAGAAGAGTTCTCGCAGGTCGTTCAAACCAAGTGCCATCAAAGCCATTCGGTCAATACCGATACCCCAGGCAAGTACAGGACAATCAAGCCCCATAGCGCGGGTAACTTCTGGACGGAAAATACCTGAACCACCAAGCTCAAACCAACCCAAAACAGGGTGCTTGATATGAACTTCGATAGAAGGCTCTGTGAACGGGAAGTAACCAGGAACGTATTTAACTTCTTCTGCTCCGGCAATTTCTGTAGCAAACATTTTGAGCATTCCAAGAAGGTCGCGCAATGTTACGTCGTTACCAGCAATAATACCTTCTGTCTGATAGAAGTCTGAAAGGTGAGTAGCATCTACCTTGTCGTAGCGGAAACAGCGGGCAATACCAAAATATTTTCCAGGAACTTCAGCTTTGTGCAACTGATGAGCCGACAAAACAGTTCCCTGTGAACGAAGAATAAGGCGGCGTGTGAACTCGTTGTCGAATGTATAATTCCAACCGCGACTGCCAGTGTTTCCACCGTTTTCGTGAACAGCTTTTACATTGCTCAAATATGGTTCTTCAATTGCTTTTGCATGTGTAGGATTTTTAATGCGGTATACATCATGAATATCGCGGGCAGCGTGGAACTGAGGCATAAAGAGAGCATCACCATTCCAGAACTCAGTTTCTACAAGCGGACCATCAAACTCCTGGAATCCAAGTGAACAAAGCTTATCTTTTACAGATTCAAGGAACTGAACATAAGGATTTGTTCGTCCAGGGATAATTCTTGCAGGTGGAATAGAAATATTGTATCCGCGGAAGGTTCCGTTTTTCCAATCACCGGAAGCAAGCATTTTTGGAGTGATTTCTCCAATTTCGTTTCCTGTAACACCGGCATTTTTAAGAGCATCGCGTACTTTTTCAAAACCAGACTGAAGCTTGTAGAAAACTGTCTCACGTTCAATCATTTTGAAAGGAGAATCTGCAGCACCACGTTTTTTAGCAAGACCATTCATTGCTTCAACTTCTGTAGCGTTTAAATCATCTTTATTAAGAAGTCCACCTTCGGCTTTGCAAGCTTTTTTTACAAGCTCAATAGTTGCTTTAATTCTTTCTGGAAGAGATGCGCCAGTGTATTCTACTTTCTTTTCTGCATTCATTTTGAGAACACCGTCTTTTACAAGAGGTCCAAAAGCAGAACCAACGTCCTTCTGTTCAAGACCGATTCCAGCCGCAATTTCCGGCATTGTGTGAGCACCCTTTTCTTTAAGGAAGTTTACCATGCGCTCTTCTACAGTACCAGTTTCTGCAAGCTTGCGACCCATTTCTGTAATTTCAAAATATGTATGTGGAGTACGTCGGATTTCTTTTATGAGCTCCTTTCCAGAAAGCCATGAAAAAGCCTGATTGGCATGACCTTCTTTGTATTCCAGTTCTTTCTGGAGTTTTTCTGATGTAAGTTCATCATTGCCCGAATATTTGAGCAAAACCTTGATTTCAAGAGGATGAAGATTCTTGATAATATTTTTTATGTCCATTTTTGTAAATCCTGTGAAAGACCGCTGATGACCTGTATTCTATAACAGATCTATATTCAGGTCTGTCTCCTAACAAAAAAAAATAAGCCAACAGTTTAAACTGTCGGCTTCATAATACCATATTTCAAATAAAATAAGAATACCTATCTGGAAAATTTTACATAGGAAATATACTGAGCCTTTCGGCGATTTCGGTCATCCTTGAAATATTTTTCTTTATCATCACGCAAATATTTATAACCAACGTATTTATGTTCTGTCTGGAAATCAGCAAGAACTTCAAGAACTGTGTTCATGGCTTCACCACGGTCATAAGTAACATACATACATTCGTAATAAATACGAGCTTCGTCATACATAGGCATATATTCAATTTTAACAGATGCTGTCTGATCTACAGTATGTTGTTCGGTAGGAATAATAATCTGAGTTTTTGTTTTTTCGGTTTCAAAGGTTTCAGAATCAAAAACATCACTGTTTGTACCAGAAACCCCCTGTGCAAAAACTCCAACCCCCATTGTAATTGATACTAATATTGCTGTAATTATTTTCCTCATAAGTGTCCTCCAATCAAAAAGAAGTATACTCCTTTATTCTACCGCATTCTAGGAAAAAATCAAGATTTATTGCATAACGACCAGAATCAATTCCCAACAGTGGTTCTGACCTGATTAAAACAGAACCTGTTATTTCTTTTGGTTTATTCTTTATTTTACCACGATAATATTCCCGAACAGCAGTTTTCATTGCATCCTGCGCAGCAAGTTTTATTCCTTCAAAGCCCTTATCAACAGGACCATAACCACGGGCTCGTATTATAGGATTTGTTATTGTTGACCACATTTTATAATTTTGAATCTGAGCTGATGTACGGACATATTCACACCAGCAGGAAAACTGATTTTTTTCAATTTCAACAAGAGGCGAAGAATATGCAATCTGATTTTTAATCATCGAAGAAGGCTGTATTTCTATGAGTTCAAAATATTCTTCGACCCCCCGTGCTTTGTCGGAAGGAGTATAAATAAAATCCCAGCCATAAAGCATCCCGTTAATTAAAAATGGAGCCGTATCTTTTATTTGATTTATAGGATAGGTAAAAATACCGTTTTTTGCCTGGGATTCTTGCGAATCTTCAGATTCTTTTGATTCTGCAAAGTCTGCTGCATATTCAGGATAAACATCCAAATCAGCCCAAAGTTGAATCCTTATCTTTTCCAGAAAGGATGGTGTTTGAGCAAAAAGAGAAATCATCGGAATAAAAAATAAAATCTGAAGAAGTACAAACTTTTTGTGAGGTATCGTTTCTTTTCCTTTAAACAGATTTTCTCGACATGTAGATAGATTTTTTTTGCACGCAGATAGATTTTTTCCACTCAAAACTGAATGATTTTTATCCAATTATTCTTCCTCATTATCCTCAGATTGTCCTCGATTTGGTTTATCCTTTTTGAGAACGCCTTTCCATACTTTTATCGGATTAATTCCCATTCGGATTACAAAATAAAGAAAAGCGGCAACAAATCCAAAAAGATGAGTAAGATGAGCAACATTTGAATATGTAAATAACTGTTCTACAATCTCTATAATTGTATAAATCATAACTAAAACTGGTGAACGGATTGGCAGAATTCCCCAGATAAAAACCCGTGAATTAGGATAACATACTGCATAGGCAAACAAAACTGAATAAATTGCTCCACTTGCTCCCATCAAAACAACACGAACAGAGCCTGTAAGCAGATAAACAAGAAAAGAAAAAGCCCCGGAAATCACTCCGCATAAAAGATAAAAAAGCAAAAACTCTTTTGAACCGATTACCCGTTCTACCGCAATTCCAAAAATCAGC
>JAILQA010000511.1 GCA_024699205.1 Treponema sp.
TAAAAATTATTCAAAAAATAAAGGTAAAAATTTATATATGATTTGTGAAGTCTCACATGAAGGATATAATAAGATGATAAACTTTTCAGATACAATGGAATTATTTAAACAAGGAAATACACTAATAGATGAAAATCGCTATACTTGTTTTTTAGAACAATATAGCCCAAAAGTTGGAGAAAAAAAATATAAATTATTTAAGGGACAATAAAACAATTATTCTATTAGATTCGGGGCGTTGCGGGGCAGTTTAAAAGTTTCAATTTTCCCTTCAAAAAAGAAAAAAACTCTTATTGCAGTGAATTATTTTAACTGCTAATATACTCTCCATGACAAAGGACGATGTAGAAACAAAAAAAATAGAAGAAGTTGAAAAAGAAAATATTCTTGGAACTGAAAAGGTTGGGAGATTGCTGGTTAAGTTTGCGGTTCCTGGAATTATTTCGATGGTCGTAAACTCGCTTTATAATATTGTCGACCAGATTTTTATAGGACGGGGAGTAGGGTATCTGGGAAATGGGGCTACTTCGGTAATTTTTCCGCTTACAACTTTTGCAATGGCTTTTTCTCTCCTCTTTGGAGATGGTGCTGCTGCCTTTTATAGTCTTAAGCTTGGTGAAAATAAAAAAGAAGAGGCTGCAAAAAGTACACTTGCAGGACTGACAGGCTTTATTATCGGTGGATTTATAATTTCAATTTTTTATCTGCTCTTTTTTACAAAATTATGTCGCATATTTGGTGCTTCGGATGCTATTCTTCCTTATGCGGTTGATTATGGAAAGATAATAACTTATGGGCTTCCTTTTGCGGCAGTTTGTGCAGGTGGTTCAAGTATTATTCGAGCTGATGGTAGTCCGCGTTTTAATATGGTCGGCTTGTTTGCAGGTACTATAATCAATCTTATTCTGGATCCTATTTTTATTTTTGTTTTCCATTGGGGTGTTAAGGGAGCGGCTTTTGCTACGATTTTGGGTCAGATTGCAAATGCTGTATTGAATCTTTATTATTTTGCCCGACTAATGAAGAATGTAAAACTCAATATTTTCTTGTGGAAAAAGAGTTTTAATTATATTCCTAAAGTTGCGCGGCTTGGTGTTTCCAGCTTTATTACTCAG
The DNA here is from genome assembly GCA_024699205.1 of Treponema sp. Lineage (GTDB taxonomy): Bacteria > Spirochaetota > Spirochaetia > Treponematales > Treponemataceae > Treponema_D. The sequence goes on from JAILQA010000511.1 coordinate 1,116, forward strand.
ATGGCTATGGTTGTTGCTATGGCTGCCCGCAATAACATTCTTCTTAAATATGGTGCACTCAGTAAATATGGTCCGGATATTCCAATTACAACTTTGGGAATCACAATGAAGACTTTTTCCATCATTATGAGTATTGTGATTGGTCTTTCTGTTGGTGCACAGCCGATTTTTGGCTATAACTATGGAAGCGGCAAATACGACCGAGTAAAAAAGACTTATAAGCTTGTTGCGATTTGCTGTACTATTATTTGTTTTGTTGCTTTTGCTATAGCTCAACTGAAACCAATGGCTGTAATCAGTATTTTTGGTTCTGAAAGTGATTTGTATAATGAGTTTGCCATAAAGTGCATGAGAATCTATTTAATGCTGATTCCAACAGTTGGCTTCCAGATAATGAGCGGTATTTTCTTTCAGTCACTGGGATATCCAATTCAGGCTTCTCTTATGTCTTTGTCTAAGCAGATTATTTTTCAGTTGCCGGCAACAATAATTATTCCGATTTTTATGGGGGTTGAAGGCGTTTTGTGGGCTGGTCCGGTTTCTGATGTTTTTGCTCTGCTTTTGACTGTAATTCTTTTGCTTATGTATTGGAAAAAGATTTTTACACCAAGGGTAACAGAATAATTAAATCAGTCTGCAAGTTGGGCAAGCAGTTTGAGGGGAGATAAATCGTAATTTTCTTCACCAAAAGCTTTTGAAGCTAGGGCGTGGGATTCGCAGGCAGTAATTGCGGCTTCTTTTGCGTTGTATCCTTGTGAAAGAAGGGCTGCTGTCATGCCGGCCAGAATATCACCGCTTCCTCCTTTTGCAAGATTCTGACAGCCATCTGTGCAGATAAAAACCTGATTTTCTGCGGCAATAAAGGTATTTGCACTTTTCATAACAAGGACTGTCTGCGGAAATAATTTATTTATAATCTGGCCGATTTTGATTTTTGCCTGAGGATTTTCTGCAAGATTTTTTACGGAAATATCGATATCCTGAGGAAAGACTTCTGGATATGCTTTACTTACTTTTTGCAGAAAGCGGTTTAATTCTGACAGGTGAGGGGTGAGGACAATTCTTGCGTCTGGGACTGCGTTTAATTTTTCTAAAAGAGGACAAAGTGAATCATAATCAAAAAAGCCTGCATCCAGAAGAGCTGATGGATTTTTCGCCTTGTTACAGAACCATTTTGTAAAAGTCTCTATTATAATGTTTGTGTCTATAGTGTCTGCTGCGCTATTGGACTTACCCTCAGATTTAAAATCGATTCCTGACCCTATGGCAATGCAGGTTGTTTTTTCTGGTATGGAATTGCTTATCATAAGTTCTGGGGAAATTTTAAATTGTTCCAGATTGGACTGAGGTGTTTTTACCAGGCTTGTAAGTCCGCTTCCAAAATTAAGGGCGGCACTTGCAGAAAGAATTGCAGCTCCAGAGTTTTTTCCTGCGATTACTGTAGTATGACCGTAGCTTCCTTTGTGAGAGGCTTTTTCTTTTCTGAAGGGAAGTTTTACATCAGCTTTTTCTATTAAGAAAAGCTTTGTGTCCATTCCGCTTTCAAAGGCTTCTGTTGGAAGTCCTAATGGTGCTGTCAATATTTTTCCGCATACATTTTTTGCAGTGTCAGAAAAAAGGAGGGTTTTTAATTGGCCCATAGTGATTGTGTAATCCGCCTTAAAATAAAGTGCAGAAGGAATGTCGCAGGCGATTTTTATTGAAGAAAGCGAATTGACGGTGTCCAAAAGAGCTTTAATTTCTGGGGAAAGTGGTGGACGGAAGCCTGTTCCAAAAATGCAGTCAACTATAAAATCAGGTTGAAAATTATTGATGTCAAGATTATTGAGTTGATTGAAAGCTTGAGTTTTATCTGTTATTGGAATATTTAATTTTTGACACATTGTGGCCTGAGTTATTGCTTCTTTACCAGAGGCGTCAAAAAGTTGAAAAACAGATACTTCCGCATGGTCAGAAAGCAGTCTTGCCAAAGCATAACCATCACCTCCGTTATTACCTTTGCCACAGATTATAAGGACGGATGGTTTTGAAAGATTTTTTTCTTCTGCAATTTTAAGAATGAAATCTTTCATAAAATTGGCGGCGTGTTCCATCATAAGAAAATCAGGAACGCAGTATTTTTCTTTTGCGATTTTTTCTAATTCTGCCGGTTCACTGAATACTTTTTTCATGATAGAAACACCTGCCTGTATAATTTTAGAAATAGAATAATCCAAAGATTCCTAATGGAATTAAGTATGCTGCAAACCAGCCCAGCTTTCCTTTTTTAATGAGCTTCATCAAAAGGGCGAGGGCTCCGTAGCCTACTGCAAAAGCGGCAATACATCCACCAATTACCGGACCTGCTCCAATTGATTGGGAAACTTCACCTAAATCCTTTAATTCAAGAATAAAAGCTCCGAGAATTGCAGGAATTGAAACTATAAAAGAATATTCGCCTGCAACGCTTCTGTTTACTTTACTGAAAAGGGCACCTGCGATTGTTGAACCGCTTCGGCTGATTCCAGGTAAGGTTCCAAAGCCCTGCATAATTCCGATTACAATTGACTGGATGATGGAAATGCCTTGAGCTTGGTTTGTATTTTCTGTATCTTGTCGTTTTTCAAGAATTGTCGAAACAATCAGCAAAACAGAAGTTACTAAAAATCCGCAGCAGGTAAACTTAATTGGTAATTCCGGGATAAGCTTGCTGGTTACAATGCCCATTACTCCTGTGATTGCAGTTGTGATGATAATTGCGATGATTGTTTTTCTTCCAGCCTGATCGCTACCGGAGAGAAGGTCGCTTGCATCATTATCAGCTTCATTGCGGGGCTTTCTTGCAATCCAGCGTCCAAAGCATTTGAGAAGATTCCAGATTTTTTTCCAGAAGAAAATGCATACTGCAAATAAAGTTGCTAAATGCAGAAATACATCGTATAAAAGAGGAACTTCCTCAAGTCCAAAAAGAGTTTGAGCAAGCTGTAGATGTCCTGAGGATGAAATTGGCAGAAACTCTGCAATTCCCTGTAAAATACCAAGTAAAACGCCTTGTAAAAATGTCATTTTATTACTCCTAAATATTCTTTTATGTTTTCCCAAATGGAATCGTCTATTTTTCTATCTCCGCAGGTATGCCCTAAGTGACGGTCTGAACGGATTTTTTCTCCATGAAAATCGCTTCCGGCGGTGATAAAATATCCAAGCTGCTTTGCGAGTTCTTCAAGTCTAAGGCACTCTGTTACCCTTGCTCCGGGATGAAAGGCTTCTAATCCTTCTACTCCACGTTCATGAAAATCTTTTAAGGCATCCGGCATTTTTCCCCAGGAGAGATACAAGCTCATAGGATGGGCCAGAACTGGACATCCACCGGATTCTTTTATTGCGACTATTGCTTCATCAAGATTTGCACCAATCCTTTCAACATACCAGGGTCTTCCTTTTGCAAGAAATCGGTTGAAGGCATCCTGACGGTGTTTTACAATACCTTTTTTTACAAGTTCAGCAGCAAAATGAGGACGACCAATTACTGTGTCTGGAAAATCCTGCTTCATTTCATCTAAAGTCAAATCATATCCATCTGCATTAATTCTGGCAATTATTTCTTCGTTTCGCTGGTCACGGTGAGTAATTAAATCATCAAGAAGTTTTCGCAGAGAAGGTGAGATATTTTTAAATCCTAAACCTAAAAGATGAAATTCTCCTGTTGGATAATTTATATTTAATTCTGTGCCTGGAACAAAGATTATGCCGGCTTCATCTGCCGCTTTTTTTCCTTCTTCCAGACCGTCGACTGTATCATGATCGGTAATTGCAATGACTTTTATGTTTTTTTGAACTGCTTTTTCTATTATTTGGGACGGCGTATACTGTCCATCTGATGCAGTTGTGTGAACATGTAGATCAATCATAATATTTAGAATAGCATATTTTTAAAACTTATGATATAATAAAAATAATGGCGTATGCTTGTACAATTTAAAGAAGATTTTAGGAGAAAAGTTGATTTATGCCTAAAGCGATGCAATACACAAAAGGGTCCATTATTTATTTTGAGGGTGATCGTGATGAACGTGTTTTTATTTTGCAGCAGGGAGTTGTTCTCTTATCCAGTACAGATATAGAGACAGGTCAGGCTGTTGCTGAACAGGTTAAAAGCAGTGAGTTCTTCGGTGTAAAATCTGCATTTGGTCATTTTCCTCGTGAGGAAACTGCTACGGCTTTGGTTCCTACAATTGTAATCGCACTTACTGTACAAGAGTTTGAAGTTCTTTTCAGCAATAATAAGCAGCTTATCATGAAGATGCTGCGGGTTTTCTCTAATCAATTGCGCCAGATTCATAAAAAGACGGAATCAATTCTGAATAATACTTCTACCGATCAGCAGACTGGTATGCTGGCAGTTGCAAAAGCTTTTTATGATGATGAACAGTATCGTTCTGCATGTGATGTTTATCTTAAATTCTTAACCCGATATCCTAATACTCCAAAACGCGATGAAGTTGCTGCTTTATACACTGAATCAAAACTCAGAAATGAACGGCTTCAGGCTCATCAGAAAGGTCAGGTTTTTGTTGATGAATCAGGGGGAGATTCTTCATTAAAGGTTTTCTCTCTTCCTGCTTTTGAACGTTTTGCTAAAGAATATGAAAATGGCCAGGTTATTATTGCTGAATATGAACCTGGTGATTCCTTCTATTTGATTCAGAGCGGAAAGGTTAGGCTTGTAAAATGTGTTAATGATACGCTTAAGAATCTTGATATTCTTAAACCGGGCGAGTTTTTTGGTGAAATGGCAATTCTTGATAATTCTCCTCGTTCTGCAACTTGTATGGCTGCCGGTCATGTAAAATGTCTTGAGTTCAATAAAGAAAACTTTGAGCTTTTGATTACAGGAAATCCTCAGATTGCACTTGTTCTTTTGAAATTATTCTGTAAACGTATTTATGATCAGAAGAGAAGATTCAGAATTCTTGTTGTAAAGGATTTCCAGGCAAGACTTGCTGATGTATTCCTTATGCTTGATGAAATGAATCCAGTTTCTAATGCTTCTGAAAAGATGCGACGCTTTAATGTTACAATTTCGGATATTGCTCATTGGGCTGGTCTTTCTCAAGAAATTACTCATGATGAATTGAATAAATTAGTGGAAAAGCGTAAAATCGAAATATTCGAAAATTACATGATCGTAAGTAATATCAATGATATGAAACGAATGTATGACACTCGTTCAGGAAATATCAATCGTTAATTTCTGGTGTAATTCATTCTTTACATATAATCTGCCAACTTAGCTCACCTGGTAGAGCAGCGCCCTCGTAACGCGCAGGTAGTTGGTTCAAGTCCGACAGTTGGCTCTTAAAACCCAAAAACTCTCCTTTGCGGGGAGTTTTTTTTATGCATTACCATTTTTCAATCATAAGATTTGAGTTTTCTGCAATTTCTGTAAAGTCAGATATATTTTGAGTTACTAAAATCAGATTATTTGAAATGGCGATTGATGCAATCATTAAATCAAGTTGTTGAGTTTTTGCACCAGCATTTTTTAGGCGTTCATACAAATCAGAATAAATATTGGCAGCACTTGCATCAAAGGAAATAATCTCATACTGCTTTTGTACATATTCAATACAATAATCAAAGAGACCGTCTTTTCTTTTTCCTTCTGGTAAGGATTTTACACCAGCAAGCATTTCCGCCCAGGTAACAGCGCTTATGCAGGAATGTTCCAGGTTGTCTGCAAGCTTTTGAAGTACATTTTCATTTGGATTCAGTCGTGTAGGTTCAGAAATAATATTTGTGTCAAGTAAATAAATCTTCATCTGAAACTCCTGTTACGAAAAAATTGAAGCAGCTTCTGTGTCCGGTAAAAGGCAGTCTGAATAGTTATTTCGCCAGGCTTTAATCCCATCAAGATACTTCTGCTTTTTTTCAAGCTTTTGTAAGGAGTCTTTTCCGTTTATAAAAGCAACAGGTTTTCCATGACGGGTAATCTGAATTTCTTCGTTTTCTTCTTCAACAAGATGAAGGAAATAGGGCAGACGGTTTTTTGCTTCTCCCACAGATACGCTGAGCATGATAGCCTCCTTTATATTTTGGCCAATATAAAAATATTTTAGCTAAATAAAATATAAGAGAAAAACAATTAAAAGTCAAACTTTTTTACATAGGATTTTCTTTTACAAGACCCCGTAAGAATAGTGACTAATCCAATCATTAACTTTATTATATATAGAGAATGAAAAATAAAAATACAAAAAGGTTTATTTATATCAAAGATAAAAAGCGGCTTAAAATATTTTATCGCAGTGTGTATAGTCGCCTCATAATCAACTTTCTTTTCATCGCAATACAAATTTTTGTACTGGCCCTTTTTGTTCTTCGTCTTGAGAAATATCTTGAGCTTTACTTTGGTCTTTCCCTCGTTCTTTCAGCAAGCTTCATGATTTACGTGGTGAATAAAAATGGTCGCAACGAGTTTAAGCTGGCCTGGATTATTCCTATGATTTTTGTGCCACTTTTCAGTATTGCCGCTTATCTTATGTATCATACTAACATGGGGTCTCTTCGCGTTTCAAAAAGATTAACAATGCTCAGAGAAAAAACTCAGATTATGCTGCCCGCAAATATTCCTCCTTCTTTGGAGTCTCAGACAAAATACGTAAATGAGCTTTCAAAAAATCATGCTTCTGATTTAATTTATTATCTGACTAACAATTTTTTCTTTCCCTATACAAATTGTGCGGTTGAATATTTTCCGAGCGGTGAAGAAGTTTTTCCCCGCATGCTTGATGCAATCCGCAATGCAAAAAAATATATTTTTCTTGAATATTTTATTATTGAACCTGATTCTTCATGGAATGAGATTTATAATGAACTTGTGAAAAAAGTACGGGAAGGAGTAGAGGTCCGGATTCTTTGTGATGGACTTGGATCTCCTGCTCTTTCTACTTCATATTATCAAAAATACTTAAAAGCCAATGGCATAAAAGCGCGAGTCTTTGTTCCCATTATTCCTGTTTTTTCAACCCATCTAAATAACCGTGACCACAGGAAAATGCTGATTGTGGATGGTCAGCTTGCCTTTACCGGTGGACTAAATCTTTCAAATGAATATTTTAACCGGGGAAAGAAAAATCGTTTTGCCTATTGGAAAGACAATGCCGTTCAGATTCAGGGGCAGGCTGTTCATACCTTTTTGCAGCTCTTTTTGCAGAACTGGAATCTCTTTGCAAAAGATATAGAAGATTTTACTCCATAAGGAATTGTGATTCCCGTGCTATCATAAGTCTTGTAAGAAGAAGGCAGGTATGGAGTAAAGTCTTCAATATCTTTAGAAAAGGAATTCCAGTTTTGCAAAAAGATTGGTAGAAAAGTATGAACTGCCTGCCCATGAATCTGAACGGCATTGTCTTTCCAGTATGCAAAACGTTTTTTCTTTCCCAGGTTAAAATATTCATTTGAAATATTAAGTCCGCCGGTAAAGGCAAGTTGGCCGTCTACAATCA
>JAILQA010000515.1 GCA_024699205.1 Treponema sp.
GGTTACGATCTGTGTGACCGCGCCATAATAAAGCACTGCATTCATTTACAAAACTGATGATTGCAGTCCTTTTTTTATGTCAACAGTGTTTTTTAGAACCAGACACGGAATCCGAGTGCGGCACCAATGTCAAACCAGTCAAAACCAGCATTACCGTTTTCTCCACTCAATTGAATTACGAAAGTTGGCTGATATGCTGCCTGCAGATATAATTCAAGGAATCCATCAAGCAGGAATACGTTTGTACCAATCAGAACACGAGGACCAACATTTAAATTAGACCAGTTGTCGCCAAAGTACATAGAACCAAATACACCAAGACCATAGTAGTAGCCCCATGAACCTTCAATCTTTGGATTAGCAAACCACCAGTCAGCTGTAAGACCAATACCTGTTCCAGCATTTCCAAAATGACCGTCAACTGCAAATACACATGGTAATGAATCAACTTTGAAAGTCAATGCTCCACCAAGTGGATAACCACCCTGAGCACCAATTCCAACAGAGAATGCATGTGATGTTCCCAATACAAACAAAACAGCTAATACAGAAAAAAGTTTTTTCATAAAAATACTCCTCTTATGAAGAAAAAATCTTAAACCCTCTCTTTTTGAGCAAACTTTTTTACAAGAAAAATACTATCAGATAGTTAGGTACTTGGCAAGATTTAAAAAAATCTTTTATTTTTGAATTTATGGTGGTAAAATGAAACTAACATATTTGAGCAGGAGATGCTAATGAGATTAGGATTAAAATTCAAAATTATCATTTTTGTGGTTCTTTTGATAAATCTTGCAGTTATTTTACTTGGTCTTATCGCTAGAGGTGAATTAGCCCATTCAATTACTAAAAATACAGAACAGATTATGGATTTGAATGCGCAGAAGTCAGCACGAGTTTTGCAGGATGTAAACAAGAAGGAATTTTATCTTCTTGAGTCAATTGCTTCTCTTCCATTTATTAGAGATGAAAACATATCTTTGGAAGAAAAGACTGCACAGCTTGAAGCAATTCCAAAATCAAATTCTGTGCATTTTGAGAATCTAGCCTTTTATAGCAAGGAAGGTATTTGTATCAGACCTGATGGTACTTATGTAGATGTTTCCGAAGTTGAGTTCTTTATCGAAACTCTCTCTGGAAAACGCTGGGTTATCGATCCTCTTCCAAGAAGTTTTATGATTGAAGGTGATTCTGATGATACAATTATGTTCTACAGTATTCCTGTATACAGCATTAATGATCCAACTAAAGCAATTGGTATATTATCTTCAATCGTAAATGGTTCAGATGTTTATAATCTTTCTGAGTCAATTTTAATTGGAAAAAATTCGCATCCTTCAATTATTTCTACAAAATCAGGAATGGTAATTGGACCAAATACTTATGTTGGACTTAGTCAGGAAGATATTACTGCAATTCAGGAAAGCGGTGCTCAGGCATTAAATAAAGATGAAGATGCAGAAAAAACTCCTTGGGACCTGATGATGGATTCTGTCATTGCCGGTCAAACTGGTTTTGAAATTGTAACAGAGCCTTTGACAAATGAGAAAAAGGTTGTTTCTTATTTACCAGTTGGCGATGAAAGTGGTTGGGCCGTTTTGTGTGCAGCTCCTTATCGCGAATATTTTGACAGTCTTTCAAGAATTACAGGCATTATTGTAATTGCAATTATTGTTGCAATTATCATTGTTGTTATTGCAACTCTTATTTTGGTTTCAATCCTTATAAAACCACTTGGATATGTAAAAACTACAATCAACGATATTGCAACTGGAGATGCTGACCTTACAAAGAGAATTGACATTAATCTTAATGATGAAATTGGTGAAGTAGTTGTAGGATTTAATAATTTTACCGAAAAACTCCAGGCAATTATTGCACAGGTAAAAAAATCACGGGATACTCTGGGAAATGCAGGTGCAGATTTGGATTCTTCTACTATGAATACTGCAACCTCTATTGAAGAAATCCTTACAAGTATAGATTCTGTGCATAATCAGATTGATAATCAGTATAAGTCAGTTCAGCAGACAGCTGGAGCAGTAAATGAAATTGCAAGCAATATTGAATCTTTAGGACATATGATTGGAAAACAGTCTTCCGAAGTTTCTGATGCTTCTGCGGCAATTGAACAGATGATTGGTAATATTAAGTCTGTAAATGCTTCTATGGAAAAAATGTCTGAATCTTTTGATGGACTTGCTAATTCTGCACAAACAGGTATTCAGCTGCAATTGAATGTAAATACAATTATCGAAGAAATCAAAAATCAGAGTGAAACCTTACAGGATGCAAACTCTGCAATTGCTGCCATTGCCGAGCAAACAAATCTTCTTGCTATGAACGCTGCAATCGAAGCGGCTCATGCTGGTGATGCAGGAAAGGGCTTCTCTGTTGTTGCTGATGAAATCCGTAAATTGTCTGAAACCTCTTCTTCACAGTCAAAAACAATTGGTGATCAGTTGAATAACATAAAATCTTCAATTGATAATGTAGTTTCTGCTTCTGAAGAATCAAGTCAGGCATTCCAGTCTGTAACAAATAAAATTACAGATACGGAACAGCTTGTTCACCAGATTCAGGCTGCAATGGAAGAACAGAATACCGGTTCTATGCAGATTTCAAATGCACTTCATTCTATGAATGATTCTACAATAGAAGTTAGAACCGCCAGTGTAGAAATGTCTCAGGGAAATAAGGCAATTCTTGAAGAAGTTAAAAACTTACAGGATGCCACAGGAATTATGCAGTCTAGCGTAGAAGAAATGACTCACGGCGCAAGGCGAATTAAAGAAACTGGTATGGCCCTTAGAGAGATTTCTGATAAGATGAAGTCTTCTATTGATGAAATCGGTAGTCAGATAGATAGATTTAAGGTATAAAAATAATATAAAAGAACGGAGGTGTAATTTCTCTGCGTGAAATGCTACCTCCGTTTGAATCCTTGTAATCACTACCTAGAATAAAATCAAAATAGAGTATATAGTTTTTACCTATGTTTAAGAGCGAATATAAAAACAAGCTGGTAAAAATCTTTGTCCCAATCATGCTGAGTAATTTGATTTCTCAGATTCAGATGTTTATTGACAGAATCTTTTTGGGACGCATGGATATTCTTTATATGAGCGCGGTAGGAAATGCGACTGCTCCTGTCTGGACATCTATGTCTTTTATTTTTTCACTTTCTATGGGGGCTTCAATTCTGATAAGTCAGTCGGTAGGGGAGAAGGATATTGAAAAATCAAAGGACTATGCAGCCTCGCTGATTAAGTTTCATAATGTACTTCCTCTTCTAATGTTCCTTTTCTGGGTTTTCTGTGCACCTATGGTTTTCCGTCTGATGGGAGTTTCCGAAAATGTGCTTGGACTTTGTGTAACATACACAAGACTCTATTCACCAGTTTTTCTGATTCTCGGGTTATTTGCTTCGTATAGTGTTGTTTTTCAAACTTCCAATTATACAAAACCGCTGGTAACTTACGGAATAATCCGTTCAGTTTTGAATATAATTCTGGATTATCTTTTGATTTTTGGAAAGTTTGGATTTCCACGAATGGAGATTGCAGGTGCGGCTCTTGGTACAACTATAGCAGAATATGCAGGAGCTCTTTATCTTTTGTATATAATAATCGCCAAAAAGGATAAGTTTTTTACAAGTCCTGGTCTTAAGCGTATTTTGCAGTCAAAGTTTACTCCTTATGTAAAATCGATAAAGTTAGGTTTTCCTACTGCCTGTGAAGACCTCCTTTGGAATGCCGGAAATCTCTGTATAATCAGAATCTTGAATACAATCAACGAAAGGGCTGCCGGAATCTACTCAATGGTTTTTACCGTAGAAATTATTTTTGTAGTTGTGATTGGTGCAATTGGAAACGGAACTTTGACTTTGACAGGAGAGGCAACTGGTGCAAAAGATCATAAGCTTTATCGTAATGTTGTAAAAACTTCAATTTTATGGGCTTTTATGGTCGCTGCCTTTGCTTTGATTTTTGTTTCCATTTTCCCTCGAATTACCCTCAGTCTTTTTACTACAGATAAGGAAGTTATAGAGAGCTCTGTGATTTTCATAATTCTTGTGGCTGCAAATCTCTTTGGTAAATCCAGCAATATAATTTTTGGAAATGGAATCCGCGGTTATGGAGACACAAAGTGGATGCTTATTACTCAGACGATGGGAACATTTTCGGTTGTAGGACTTGCTGCTCTCTGTGTTTTTGTTTTTAAGCTTGGTATTCTTGGAGTTTTTATAGCAGTTTTGTTTGATGAAGCAAGCCGGGCCTTTATAAACTTTGCAAGATTTTCGCGAATTAAGTTTTAAGTTACAAAATAATTACGCATTGCCTCTGCAGGATAACGGAAGTCTGTTATTTTTTCTCTACCCAATAAATACCTTTTTCAGGATTCCTGTCCATGTAAAAATTATCATAGAGTTCTCGTCTTAAAAGTGCATGGTCTCCAAAACTGTGCCACTTTTTCAAAATTATATTTACCTGGATTTCTTTATACTCAATTCCTGGCTCAAACTTGGAAATAAGATAATCCAGAACAGCGAGTTTTTCTTCCTTCTTCTTAGGCCAGCGGATTACGATTCCGTCCTTGCTGATAATTGTGTCAAGATTTACTTTTTTATCTTCCATTGTCCCACGCCTTAAAATCTTCACAGGCAAGCTTTTTCTTATGTTTCATTCTTGCAATTTCTTATATTTTATAAGAATAAAATCATATAATCAACATTGCACCGCTCTTGAGGGGCATGGGGAAAACATTGTTTTTAATGTATAATTAGTGTATAAAAGAAATAAAATAATGCGGCAAAGATAAGAACTGGGAAATATGGAGAAAAAATGAAAAAAATAATTCTGATATTAATTGCTGTTTACCTTGTAATTCCTTCTTATTCACAAAAGAATAATATCACACAAAAAAAAGAAAATGTAGAAAATCTAAGTTTTCCATCAGCAATAATTAATGATGATAATGTTCGTTTAAGGACGGAACCAAATTTATATTGCGATAAAATCTGTCTTCTTGCAAAAAATACTCAGGTCGAAATAATAAAAATATCAAAGATTTTTTTAAATATAGATGGTAAAAATTTTCCATGGATTAAAGTTCGGGTTATTAAAGATTCAAAAGCAGTTTCAGGTTGGGTTTATGGGCAATATGT
>JAILQA010000517.1 GCA_024699205.1 Treponema sp.
TATCACACAAGTTTCCAAAAACAGATTCACCTGTTCTTTCGACGGCATAAATCATGATTTTATAATTGATTTGCCTGAGAACTCACAAAAAGCCCCCCAAAAAAATACACCGCTTGTTATTCTTCTTCCGGGGGCAGGAAACACCGCCGAAGCATTCAGAACAACAATTCATTTTGAAGAAAAAGCAAATCAACGTGGTTATGCTGTAGTTTATGTCACTGGGGCAAGAAATAAAAATGAACCTACAGGACCAATCGGCTGGAATTCTGGAATAACAAATGACGGAAATGATGATGTGGGATTTTTAGTCGAGCTTACAAAATATCTTCAGGAAGAATATTCCTTTGACAAAAAACGTACTTACGCTGCAGGATTCAGTAACGGCGGTTTTATGATTCACAGACTTGCAATGGAAGCAGGCCATACTTTTGCAGCCTGTGTAAGCGTTGCCGGGAAAATGACTGAAAAAATATGGGAGCAGAAAAACAAAAGAAACACGGTCGGAATGTTTCAAATTTCTGGGGAAAAAGATAAAACCGTTCCTAAAAAAAGCGACAATTCTGCAAGTTTTTCAAAAGATCCTGCAATTGAAGATGTCATGACTTACTGGGCCCAGTCAAATAATCTAAAGCTTTCAAATACCACAGAGATTGGAGCAGCTTCCACATTAACAAAATGGTGTGGAAAAAGGAAAAATCAAAAGCAAGTCTGGCATCTTTTTGTTAAAGACGGACATCACGCCTGGCCAACAGAAAAAATCAACAGAATAGATGCAAACTCCCTTATCCTTGATTTTTTTGAGGCAAACACCAACTAAAAACAAAACATTCAGCAACCAAAATCCAGATAGAATCCAGTTAAAATCCAGATATTTTTCTCCTATTCTTATAGATAAAATTTCAACATTTATAACAAATCGGGATTATACTTTAATAAATCATTGGAGGACATTTTATGATTTATTATGTAAGTTCAAAAACAAAATCTAATGGAGACGGAAGCAAAAACTCTCCTTTTAAAACGATTAACCAGGCAGCCAGCATTGCAAAAGCAGGCGATGAAATAATTGTAAAACCCGGTATCTATCGAGAACAGGTTATCCCGCGTTTTGGCGGAACAGAAGAAAGCCGCATAATCTATAAATCTGAAAAACCACTTGAAGCTGTTATCAGTGGTTCAGAAATATTAAAAGGCTGGAAAAAATACAAAGGCGATGTCTGGACTGCAAAAGTTGATAACAGTCTTTTTGGTGGATACAATCCATACACTACCTACGTTTGCGGCGACTGGTATTTTGCCCCAACTGTACGTCACACAGGTTCTGTTGTTTTGAACGGACTTATGATGTACGAAACTACCACCCTCGAAGAATGTATTGAAGGAAAAGCCGACCAGTTTGCCTGGAATCAAAAGGAATCCGAATACAAATGGTATTGTGAACAGGAAGGAGAAGCTCCTGCTTTGCAATACAATGATGATGGAATCTGCCCTGCAGGTAAATCAGAATATGTTGTAAACGCTCAGGCAAAAGAAATCAAAAAAGGCCAATTCACAGTTTTCTACTGCAACTTTAAGGGACTAGACCCAAACAAAGAAAACGTAGAAATCCTTGTCCGCCGAAACTGCTTTATGCCAGAACAAAACGGACTTAATTATATTACAGTCAGCGGATTCAAAATCTGCAACGGTGCAACAACTTGGGCTCCTCCTGCTTCATATCAGGACGGATTGATTGGGCCACACTGGAGCAAGGGCTGGATTTTTGAAGATTTGGAAGTATGTAACAGCCGTTGTTGTGGAATCTCCCTTGGTAAATACCGTGATGAAGAAAATGACATGTATTTTTATACAAAGCATCTTAAAAGCCCAACACAAATGGAACGGGATGCAGTTTGCCGCGGACAGTACCATGGCTGGACAAAAGAAAACGTTGGTTCACACATAATTCGTCGTTGCCATGTTCATCACTGTGAACAAACTGGAATTGTCGGACGTATGGGCGGAGTATTTTCTACTATAGAAGATTGTCATATTCATCATATCTGTAATTCTCAGCAGCTCGGTGGTGCAGAAACCGCTGGTATAAAGCTGCATGCCGCAATTGATGTACTTATCCGTCGCAATCATATTCACGACTGTATTATGGGTGTCTGGCTGGACTGGGAAGCACAAGGCGCAAGAATCTCTCAAAACCTTATGTACAACAATCAGCGACCAGATGGTCTGGAGCAGGCAAGAGGAGCTATGTTCTCTACCGATGTTTTCATTGAAGTTGGACACGGACCTACAACAATTGACAACAATCTTTTGCTTTCTAAAGTTTCTATTACAATTCCAAGCGAAGGAATTGCAGTGGTTCACAATCTTATTCACGGTTCATTCAGTCTTATCAATTCCGGTGTAGACAGCATTATAAATGACCAGAGAGAACCTCGCTACACACCATATCATATCCGCCACAGAACAGAAGTTGCAGGCTTTATGACAATTCTTCATGGTGATGACAGAATCTACAATAATATTTTTATCCAGCAGTTCCCTGTAAAAAATGCAGAAAAAACAGCCAAAGATTGTGATTATGAAGCTGTTGGAACCGCACCTTTTGATATTTTCCCAACATACGAAGAATGGATTTCTAATTTTATGATGGATAAGGAACCAGACATGGGTGCTCTTGGAAAATATCACTTTGGACATCTGCCAGTCTGGGTAGCAGGAAACGCTTACATCAATGGCGCAACAATCTGCAAACATGAAAAAGACAATCTTGTTGTTAAAGGAAAATCAAAGGCTAAAATCTCACTCAAAAATAATGTTCTCAAAAACAATCTTAAAGCTCTGCTTAGCGACTATAGAACAGGTGTAATTACAACAACTCTTCTTGGTGCAGCCTTTGAACCGGAACAGCGTTTTGAAAACCGAGACGGAACGGACATAATCTTTAATGAAGATTTCTTTGGCAATCACCGCGGAAGTCACGTTATACCAGGTCCATTTGCTGAACTCACAGACGAAATAGAAGTTCTTTAGTGTTTTAGATTTGTAGTGTGTCAGATTTGTAGTTGCAATAAAGTCTTTTTTTAACAATAATATAAGTCAAATTATGACAGACGAAGAATTAGACTCACTTTTAATAGAGATACTTAATGAATATCTTGCAGAAACAAAAGAAGATGCCGAATACATTAAAAATCAGAAATCAAAGGACTACAAAGAAGTCAAAGAAGATTATCATTTTGTAATTGAGCATCTTTCCAACCTTCTGCCAGCTATTCATTCTCTGGATGATCTTGCCGAAATGGATGAAGAAGACATATCCCTTGTTTATGATTACATTGCTGAATATGCCGGAAACTTTATTATTCGAGAAGACCCGCACTACAAGGAAGCAGACTTAAAAAAATACAGCGGAATTGAAGAAATCCTCAACATGTTTATGGATGATGAGGATTTTGACGAGGAAGAAGAGATTTAAAGTTTCGGCTCAAAGTTTTAGCCTAAGATTTTAAGCAAAATAATCAACAGCCTTGCAGTTCAACTCATAAAAATCAGGCTTTACAAGAAGTTTGATTGCCGCCTTTAATTCGTCTTTATCAATGATTCCAGTTTTACAGGCAGCGCCCAGCAGAACCATGTTTACAACTTTTTCACTTTTTAGTTGCTGGCAGGCTTCCTGAGTATTAACAGCGATTACACTGGCAGCGGCTTTTTTGAGATAAGAAATCATTTCATCTTCGCTAAAGGTTTTTCCTGTTAAACTGGCAGTCGTAGGCTGAACTACTTTTTTATTTACGATAACAGTTCCATCAGCTTTTAAATATTCTATATTTCTTACAGCTTCTGCGGCTTCAAAAGAAATTATAATATCAGCCTGTCCTTTTGGAATTAAAGGAGAAAAAATCCCCTCCCCTATTCTTACGTGACTTGTTACAGAACCGCCGCGCTGAGCCATTCCAATAGTTTCTGCTGAAAGCACATGCTCCCCACCGGAAATTGCAGCCTGAGATAAAACTTTTGCAGCAAGCACGGTTCCCTGTCCGCCTACTCCACAAATCAATATATTTTTTGCCATAATTAAACTCCTGATACTATACCTGATTTTGTCTAGTTAATTGCTTTTGTCGGACAAACCTGTGAACAGAGACCACAACCGGTACAAAGCCCTCTGTCAATTTCTACAAGCTGTTTACCCTTTGCATTTTTTGTAAGACTTACACTTAAAGCAGGACAGCCAAGTTCATTTATACATTTTCTGCAGCCAATGCATTTTTCTGAATCTACTTTTTTGGCTCCGGTAAACTTGTAGCCGAGTTTTGCCGCAATTGCTATACAAGGAGATTTAAATATTACGGCACTCACGCCTTTTGATTCCGCTGCTTCTTTAACAGCTTTAACGCTTTCTTCCTGATTGAATGGGTCAACTTCAAAAATTGGAGAAACTCCGACTGCTTCCAGAATCTTTTTTATGCTGATTTTTTCAACAATTTCGCCCATCATGGTAAGGCCGGTTCCTGGATGAGGCTGATGTCCTGTCATTGCGGTAGTTGAATTATCAAGAATACAGATTACCTGATGACTCTGATTATAAACTGCATTCACAACACCAGTAATTCCACTGGCAAAGAAAGTTGAGTCGCCTATAAAGCTAAAACATTTTCGTTCCGGTTCGTTATGATAAAAGCCTTGAGCCATTGTGATATCCGCACCCATACACAAACAGGTATCGGTCATATCAAGCGGCTGAGCATTTCCCAAAGTATAACAGCCGATATCACCACAATAGGCAGTCTTTTGATTTTTCATTGCCTGTTTTACTGCATAGAAAGCACCACGATGAGGACAACCGGCACAAAGGACTGGAGGACGAACTGGAAGTTCTGGAGCAGCAGTTTCTTTGGATGAAACGGATGAACCTTCTGAAGCTGATGTAACAACGGTTGCTTCTGATTCTGCCTTAATTGACAGCTTTGAAAGCAAAATATCTTTTATAATCTCTACACTTAATTCGCCAGCAACAGGAACTATACCGTCCAACTTTCCGCTGATATAGCAGTCGATACAGGAGCGGCCGGCAATACGAATAAGATTTTCTTCTATAACCGGGTCTAATTCTTCAAAAACAGTTATGTCGTTATAATCACGCAAAAACTTTTCTGCAAGCTTTTTAGGGAAAGGATAAGGAGTTCCAATTTTGAGAACAGGTATATTCTGTAATTGCACATTATCTGGATTTTCGTGCTTTAAGATTGAAATTGCTTCCATTAGATAACAGTAACTTATTCCACCTGCGGCAAAGGCGACGGGGGTGCAGCCGAGGGGAAGGCTTTCCCCTCCTATTTTATTCCACTTGCTGTTGCTAAATTCTTCTGGCAAAACTTTTTCGTTGCGTTCAAAAATGCGCTTGTGATTATTGTAAGAAGAGCGCGGAAATATTACCCAGCGTTTGGAATCTTTTTCAAAAATGCCAGGTTCGCGACAAGGTCCAAGCTCAGGGAACTCCATACTTTCGTAAGCATGATCTACGCGGGTGGTTGGACGAAGCAAAACAGGCGTATTATATTTTTCAGAAACTTCAAAGGCTTCCTGAATCATTTCATATGCTTCGAGCGGGGTTGACGGGTCAAAACAAGGAAGCTTGGAGTATTGGGCAAAATTGCGGGTATCCTGTTCGGTCTGGCTGGAAATTGGTCCCGGGTCATCAGCGGAAACAATTACCATTCCACCTTTTACACCAACGTAGGAAAGACACATTACAGGGTCGCTGGCAACGTTAAGTCCAACTTGTTTCATTGTAACAAGAGTTCGGCTGCCTGCATAACTTGCACCAGCGGCAACTTCAACGGCAGCTTTTTCATTTACCGACCATTCTACATAAGTTCCAGTCTTAGCTTTATATTTTGCAATAAATTCAATAATCTCGCTGGATGGTGTTCCCGGATATCCAGCTACAAGATTTACTCCGGCTTTTAATGCACCAAGCGCAATGGCCTGATTTCCCATAATCATCTGTTTTGACATAATGTTTATTTTACATTAAGAGAGATTAGCTAAACAACATATTTTTTCGTTATTTTTACTTTTTTTCTAGTTTTTTTTCTATTCTATGGTAATCTATAGTAGAGGGTGCTTTTGTACATGATTTGGGGGCAAACAGTTTGGAAGAAGAAAGTATAGACCAAAAGAAAACAATTGCCAGACTCGAACGGGCCTTATATCACGAAGCCCAATATCGCACTTCCCTGTTATCTACTGCGACTTCTTTTTATGATGCTAATATTACAAAGAATTTAATAGAATCGGATTTTTTCTTTAAAAATAGAAAAACGGGAGAACTTATTTCGGTTCCTGAATATGTTGGTCTTTCAATTCCCTGCAAATTTTCTGAATTTGTAAAGAGATGGGTCGAAAAAGTTACCTTCAATACTACAAAGTCTGAATTAGGTGATATTGACCATATTAATTCCACTCTTATCGAATCCTATAATTCTGGAAAGCGTGATTATGTCATAAATTACTGGATGGAAAGCTCAGATAACAGCAGATTATATATAAACCAGCGTTTTTTACTTACTAAAAATGAAAATGGTGATATCTGCACGTTATCCATTGTAAAGGATTATACAGATAAAGTTTCAAATGATTATGCTGTAAAACAGGAAATGCTGGAGCAGTATGCTTATTTTGATCAGATTACAAAAGGCTACAATTATATAAAATTCAAGGAAAAGCTGCACAAAGTTGCAACAGACGGTTCAATCATTTGTCTTGATATTCATAATTTTAAAATTGTTAATTCAATCTGCGGTATCTCAAGAGGGGATCAGGTTATAAAAGAAATATGGAATAAAATATTTGAGTTGATTGACGTTTCTGCCGGTAATCTGGCGGCCCATGTAAATGCAGATCATTTTATTATTTTTCTTAATACAAAGGATAATCAAATAATCATTAGGACACTAAAGAATATTTCCCTTTCGCTTTCTTTGATTTCTGCAGAAATGAGCGTTCCTCAAATCAGGCCTTACTTTGGGGTTTCTTCCTGGCATACAAACAAAAAGATTGAACAGTCCTATAACGAAGCAATTATTGCAAAGCATAAAGCAAAGGAACAGCAGAACTCGGATTATGCATTTTTTAATGAAGAAGACACAATGCGTACAATCAGAGATAAAAAAATGACGGACTCTTTTGAAGATGCGCTTGCAAGAAAAGAGTTCAAACTCTGGTTCCAGCCAAAATATAATCCTATTACAAAAAAACTCGTAGGAGCAGAAGCGCTTGTCCGCTGGTATACTCCTGACGGTGCAATCATTCAGCCTGGTGATTTTATTCCTTTATTTGAAAAAAGCAATTTAATCAGGCAGCTTGATGAATATATTTTCAGAAACCTTTGTTTGATTTTGAGTGGCTGGCAAAGAGCAGGCAAGAATATTGTCCCTATTTCTGTAAACCTTTCAAGAGCAAGTCTTTATTACAAGGAAATTGTAAATCTATACAAAAACATTGTTGAAAAAATCGGACTTGATAAAAAGTTCGTTCCTATAGAAATTACAGAAACCGCCGCTATAACCAACAGGCAGATTAAAGAAATTGCGGACGATTTTCATGCAGCGGGCTTTACTCTCCAGATGGATGATTTTGGTTCCGGCTACTCTTCTCTTGCTTCTCTCAACACAATGCATTTTGAAACCTTAAAACTTGATAAGAGTTTAATTGATTTTATCGGTAATTTTGGCGGTGACCGGCTTATTGAACACACAATCTGCCTGGCAAAGGAACTTGGAATGTATGTGACTGCTGAGGGTGTTGAAAAAGAAGATCAGGTCAATTTCTTAAAGCATACCGGCTGTGACAGCATTCAGGGATTTTATTATTCCAAACCAATTCCTAAAAACGAGTTTGAGATTATTCTTGATACTCTTGAACAGGAAACAATTGCTACAGAAATAGATCACCTTGCAGAGCATATCCGCAATTTTAACCAGAGTTTTATCAGGGGCCCTCTCTATTCATTTACAGTTAACCTTACAAAAGATAATTTTATAACTACTAATGGCCTTGATAAATGGAAAGAAAACACAGGAATTG
>JAILQA010000518.1 GCA_024699205.1 Treponema sp.
CGATTTTTTCGAGTACAATATTCGGAGTCACAGGATAAATCTTCAAACTGTTCAAACCTTTCTTACCTGCTGCATACACAGAAGAAATTCTAATATTATTTGTAATATCCCTTCCCCAAGGCTGCTGATTATCACCAACTGCAAAGGTCTTTGAATCAACTACATCTTTCAATATTTTTTCGCCGTTTATTTCAGCAATAAACTGGAGTTTATTATCTTTATATGCAGGATTTGATGGATTCAGATAAAAATCAAAGCTCAAAACATCCTCATTATCCAAGGCAAAAGCGTATTCAATACATGGAGCATTTTTTCCCTTGTCGTAATTTTCTGTAACTGGGAAGGCCTTTACAGCAGAAAGAGTTTTTCCATAGCCAGGAAGCACCTTCCATTCCCCAGTAGCAGAAGGAGTTTTTCTTACAAAATGCTCGGCTTCTATACTGATATAATCCTCTGTCTGAACAAAAGTTCCTTTTGGATAATCCAGAGACGGTACTTCTGCGTTGAATACAATTGTTACACCAACATTTACAGAGTTTCCTACAGAATTATTGATTTTTACACAAGCAGTTTTTTCTGAATCTTCTTCAAGTTTTTTACGGTCAATGCTGACAGTCACTTTTACAATTCCATCCTGAACACGTACAAGACCTTCTGATTTATCTACAGAAAGCCAAGGCTTTGTTACAGAAACCTTAAAAGGAGATTCTTTTTCTGAACCAGAAGCAAGATTTATTTCAACCTTTTCAATTTTAGGATTTCTAAATGCATTTGAATACAAAGATTTCTTTGTCCAGTCAAGACCACAGGTTGTATTTTCCTGACCTTCCAGCCAAACTACAAGTCGAGGTTTTCTAGCTCCATCTGTAGAATAATAAACAGGATAATTATTTTCTTCTTCATTCCAGGCAGTGAATCCAAAATGTTCAGACCAGCCCATTGCAAAGAACTTTCCATTATCTACAGCATCTGCTTCTGCGACAAGTTTGCGGTCAAAATCAAGACAGTCTTTAATTTTTTCAACAAAAACATTACCGTAAAGAATGCCCTTATTAACAAGCCAGTGATTTTTTCCCTGGAAAAGTTGCATTTTCAAAACATTCATATTTCCACAGGCAGGTTGATAAACCTGTGTATAAAAAGCAGGAAGATATTCGGCAGGAATTGATTTTTTTAATTCCATTGCCGCTTCCATCACTTTTTCAGCACGGGCAAGAAGCAAATCTCCTTCACTAAAGTTTGCAGGATGATAAGTTAAAGGCTGTATACATTCTGTTCTGCGCAAATGAGCAAGCCTTGTATATTCTGTAATAATTTCAAAGATTTTTTCTTTTGCAGCTGAATCAAGTCCAGCAAACTGCCGCTCAATCCATTCGCAGGTATATTTTTCTGTAGTATATTCATCAGCAGAATATTTTTCGTAGTCATAAGCCAAATCCAAAAAGTAAGAAAGAGGGAACTCGGTAGTCATAATATCGCCGACATTTACAATCCATAAATCACGGATTCCAAAATCATAAGCGGCACACATCTGTTCTTTTACCTTTGGAAGATAAGATGTATTAAACCATTCGTAACTGTAAGGCCAGCCATGATAATCAAAATGATAATACATTCCATAGCCGCCCTTGTGAGAACGCATTTCTTTTGTAGGAACTGTACGCAGATTACCGTGATTGTCATCACAAAGCATTAAAGTTACTCCTTCAAGCTCTGGACTTCCAATCAAACCTTTTGTATGCTTGTCGCCATAGAAATATGGTTCAACTTCCTTATAAAGAGCAAGCATTCTTGGAACCTGCTGAATATCTTCATTTACATATTTTTTTATAAGCTGATTTTGTGTCTGCAAAACATCCCGCAAAAGTTCAATATTGTCTGCTAAAGTTGCATTTTTTAGGATTGCGGTATCTGCTTCACCACGCATTCCAACAGTAATTACATTTTCAAACTTACCGTTTCTTTTAAGACCATCTTCCCAGAATCTTGTAATTCCTTCTTTATTTGAACGGAAGTTCCAGGCATCTCCATAAATAGAATCCTTACCGCGTAAATGCTTGTATTCTTCCCCTGCCCTGCAGCAGGGTTCATGATGACTTGCTCCCATTACAACGCCAAGCTCATCTGCAAGTTCAGCATTTGCAAGTCCCGGACCGTCATCACTAAAACGGCTGGCCCACATTGCCGGCCAAAGATAATTTCCTTTAAGACGCAGAAGAAGCTCAAAAACGTGTTCGTACATTTTGGCATTTACACCACCAAAATTATGATTTGCCCAGTTTCCAAAAGCAGGCCATTCATCATTTATAAAAAAGCCGCGGAATCGAACGGAAGGTTCCTTTGAAACAAAAGTTCCTTCTTCAAGTTCAAGACAATTTCTGCGGACAGGCATAAGGTCAGCCCAATCAACAAGAGGAGAAACGCCCATAAGCTCAGACAGATGAAAGAGACCATAAATTGTTCCACGCTTGTCGCTTCCAATTATTATGATTTTATCATTCTGCACTGCAAAAATATAACATTCGCGCTTTCCTGCAATTTCAGTAATTTGAGAAGAAGGTCCTGTCTCTTGTGCAAGTTTATCGGCAAAACTTGATTTACCAAGTGTTGAAAAAAAGACTGTATTATTTGTATTTGGGCCGGTTACGCCCACTTTTGCAGAAGCAGCTGAAAAATCTTCCTCATGAACTTCCGGCTTTAGGCCTGTAACCCGTTCAACATCGAGACAAACTTTTTCTGCAATCTTTTTTACTCCAGAAAACTCATCTATACCACAAACAAAAGTAATATTTGATTTACCATTCTGATTTTCAATTCTAAACATTCTTATTCTTCCCCTAATATTCTACTGTTAATTATAAATTATAAACTGTTAATTTTTTCTGTATTTTCCGCTTAAAGCCAGCATTGCAAAAAAGTAAAGACAGTTATCATAATAACGGCGGCGACCTGTACGCATTGGTGTATCCCAGAAGCGTTTTACAGCTCTTTTTGCCATTGCCTTAGTTTCCGCATCCACAGAATCATCATTAGGAATTGCAAGAGCGGCTTCTGCTACCGTTGCAATCAAACCTACAGGATGACGGGCCTTTTTCTTCAGAGCCTTTCCATCAACAGAATAATCCATAAGCTCTTCAGCAGTTTTTCCATCAAAAAAGCGGATTATTTTTGCAGCAATTTGAGTAAGTTCAGGAGTATAACCATTCCAGAGGGCATCAAAACCAATATTTGCAGCAACTCTATACGCATCGCTAAAAAATGAACCATGATGATTAAGAGGAAGAGGCTTTCCATCATCTTCTGCATATTCAGCAGCAAGTCCGGTAATAGGATGACAGGCTTTTACTAAATAAGCACGGCTTTCTTTTGCAGCAGTCAGCCAGAAATCCTTATCCCAGGAATCTGCACACTCTGCGAATAATTCATAAAACTGAGGAATATGATAAGAAGGATCTGAAAAAGGACAGTCGGGAACAAAGCGAATAAGATGATTTTCAAACCACATTTTATGATGACCATGAACGGCTGTTCTTAAAATTGCCCGCCCTTCTTCCAGGTAATTATAAATGCCCTCTCCGCAACCCCATTTTTTTGAAGCCATAAAAAGAGCGGCAGCAAAATATTCTTCGCCATCAGGAGCCGGACCATTTGCATTCTTTTTTCCGTTTGTTGCATTTGACCAGCAGAAATAACCTGCCATTTCCCCTTCCGACATAAACATATAAGTCTTTGACCAGGCCCAGATTCTATCAAAAATATCCTTACGATTCATCTGCAGGGCCATCATCATGCCATAAGACATGCCTTCTGTTCTTGCATCATCATTTCCTGTATCTTCCATATAACCCATTTTGTGAATTACATTTCCGTCACAGTCTAAAGTTCCTTCGGCATCAAAATAAAAATGATTTGGATTTTTTTGATCAAAGATATTGTTCCAGCAATCAATTACTCTGTCTTCAATCTCAAAACGAGAATAACCATATTCTTCAAATAAATTACGCATAAACACAGAATACCGATTATAAAATCA
>JAILQA010000011.1 GCA_024699205.1 Treponema sp.
TCCCAACTGCCATTTCCATTGCGGTTCTGGCGGCAATTGAATCTTTGCTTTCGGCTGTAGTAGCAGACGGTATGATTGGTTCAAAGCATGATTCAAATACAGAATTGATTGCTCAGGGAATTGCAAATATTGCTTCTCCAATTTTTGGAGGAATCCCGGCTACAGGTGCAATTGCAAGAACTGCAACAAATATTAAAAACGGCGGCAAAACTCCAGTTGCAGGAATCATTCATGCCCTGACTCTTCTTATTATCCTTCTTTTTGCAGGAAAATATGCAACCTTCATTCCTATGGCAGCTCTCTCGGCTGTTTTAATAAATGTTGCCTGGAATATGGCCGGCTTCCCTGCAATAAAGGCTTTAATGAAAGGTCAGAAATCAGATATTTGTGTATTTTTAGTAACCTTCTTAATTACTGTTTTTGTTGATTTAACTGTTGCCATCGAAGTTGGTCTGGGCTTTGCAGCCTTCTTCTTTATCAAGAAAATGATTGATTTGTCGGAAGTTCAGGATAAACGTGCCAACCTCACAGGCGGAATTAAAACAGATCAGCCGGAAGAAAATCTTGATATTCCTAAGGATACTCTTGTTTTTGAAATTGAAGGTCCTTTGTTCTTTGGTACAGTTCGAAAGTTTGAACTTGCTACAGAACGTGCCCAGACAAACTGTAAGGTTATTATCCTTAGAATGAGAAACACCCTTTATCTTGATGCAGGCGGAATCCGTGCCCTTGAGCAGTGTAAAGCCGACTGTGATAGAAAAGGCATTACAATTGTAATTTCAGGAATCCACACACAACCTTACATGCTTCTTGAAAAAACAGGCATGGCAGACAAGCTGGAACGCAAAAATATTTTTGACAATATAAATGACGCGTTGGCACGGGCAAGAGAATTGACTATAATGTAAGCATGAGCAATTCAGATAATAAAAATGATAATACCGTTTATATTCTTGACAGTTACGGATTAATTTTCCGTTGTTATTTTGCTTTCATTTCTCGGCCTCTTACTAATTCAAAAGGTGAAAATGTCTCTGCCCTTTTTGGATTTTTCAGAAACATGCACTGGATTTTGCAGCATTACAAGCCGAATTACATTTTTGCGGCAATGGACAGCAAGACAAAAACCTTCCGTCATGAAATGTACGAGCAATATAAAGCTACCCGAAACAAAACTCCCGATGATTTACACGCCCAGATTCCATGGATAGAAGAAGTTCTTACAGCCATGGGAATCCCGGTTTTACAGTGTGACGGTTACGAAGCGGATGATATCATTGCTACAGTTGCAAAAAAATGTGAAGAAGAAGGAAGAAACTGCCGCATTCTTAGCGGTGATAAAGATTTGATGCAGCTTGTCACTGAGAAGACACAAATCTTAAAGCCTGAAACTGGAGCCAGTACCTGGAAAATCACTGACGCTGCCGGAGTAAAAGCAGAGTGGGGTGTTGAACCTGCCCAGCTTTTGGATTTACTTTCTCTTTACGGAGATTCAGCGGATAATATTCCTGGAGTTGCTGGAGTTGGCGTAAAAACGGCTTCCAAGCTTTTGAATGATTATCAGAATCTTGATGGTATTTATTCCCATATTGAAGATTTAAAGGGTGCCTTAAAACAAAAACTGATTGACGGCAAAGAAAACGCCTACTTCAGCCAAAAGCTGGTAAAACTTTTTGATAGTGTACCATGCCCAGAAATTGAGACCGCAATAAATGCAGAACCTTATACTTTTGATTACGCAAAAGCTGCCGAAATCCTTAAAAAATACGAAGCTTTTAATGTAGCAAAAGCTTATGCTGAACTTTCGGTTAATCAGAAGTTTGAAGGCTCAAATCAGCATGCAGAAGAAAAAACTACACAAAACCAATCAGTTCAATCAGAAATCGAAGCGGAACAGGAAAAGACGGCAATCGAAACCATTCAAAATGATACTTCAAAATACAGTGCAATCACAAAGCTTAAGGATTTGGATTCCTATATAACCGACTATCTTGAAAAAGCAAAGGCAAAAAAAATCCCGATTGCTTATGATTCAGAAACTGACGGACTTGATACAATTAACTGCAATCTTCTTGGCTTTAGTCTTTGCTTTGAAGAAACAAAAGCCGTTTATGTTCCAATTCAAAAAAACAGTGACGATTTATTTACCCAGACAGATTATATTGAACTGGAAGCTGCACTCACCCAGCTTCTGCGCATTTTTAATTCTCCAGATTCCTGCATAATCATGCACAATGCTAAGTTTGACCTTAAAGTTCTTATAAAAAATACTGAGCGCTTAAATCCAGCTTCTTCATCACCACTTTTTACGCTGAAATATCAGGTTTTGAAATCAAAGATTCTTGATACAATGGTAACTGCCTGGCTTAGTAATCCTGAGCGTACAAGTAAAAGCGGCTATTCCCTTGAATATCTTGGTGAAACAATTCTTGGCTTAAAAGGAATTGAGTTCACTGACATTGTAAAAAAAGGTCAAACCTTCAGTGACATTCCTCTGGAAACTGCCTATAAATATGCCGCAGAAGATGCAGATTTTACCCTTAAACTCTGGAATAAGTTTTATGTCCAGATGAAAGAAAAGAAATCTTATTTAATTGAAAATGTTATTCCGGGAGAAGATAAAAATTATTCACTTTTTGAGCTTGAAATGAAGCTGCTTCCTATTCTTACAAAAATGGAACTGGATGGCATTCATCTGGATTCTGTACAGCTCAATAATTACAATCAAGAATTAACAAGAAGCATTGCCCTTATTGAACAGAATATTTATAAGGAAGTTGGCCACGAATTTAACATTGCTTCACCAAAACAATTGCAGACCGTCCTTTTCGAAGAGCGCGGCTTACAAACCGGCAAAAAAACTAAGACCGGCTACTCAACAGACACCTCAGTTCTGGAAGAGCTGGCAGATAAAGATGAAGTTCCAAGAATGATTTTGGAATATCGAGAGTTGGCAAAGCTTCAGTCAACTTATGTGGAAACTCTGCCAAAAATGACAGACAGCAAGGGAAGAATTCACACAGATTTTGTACAGACTGGAACCGCAACCGGACGACTTTCCTGCCGCGAACCAAATCTTCAGAATATTCCTGTCAGAAATGAAGAAGGTAGAAAAATTCGTTCAGCCTTTACTGCGCCTCATGGAAAAGTTCTTATTTCTGCTGATTATTCACAGATTGAACTGGTTGTACTGGCTCACCTTTCTGCCGACAAAAATATGTCTGAGTCCTTTATAAAAGGGACGGACATTCATAAAGCGACGGCTTCCTTAATTTTTGGTGTAAAGTCGGAAGAAGTTACGCCACAAATGAGACGTACAGCAAAAACAATCAATTTTGGTGTGATTTACGGAATGTCAGCCTTCCGCCTTGCCCAGGATTTGGGGATTTCCAGAACTCAGGCAACAATGTTTATTGATAATTATTTTAGAACTTATTCGGCAATAAAAGATTTCATAAACAATACAATTCAATTTGCAGAAGAAAAAGGTTACGTTCAGACAATTTTTGGACGTCGTCGCCCTATTCTGAATATAAACAGCAGGAATAAAATTGAAAAATCAGCTGCAGAAAGAATTGCAGTAAACACACCTGTTCAGGGAAGTGCCGCAGATATCGTAAAAAAAGCCATGCTGGATATTGGTCAGGAATTGCAGAAAAGTAATTCGCGGGTAAAGCTTTTACTGCAGGTACACGATGAATTGATTTTTGAATGCCCTGATGACCAAGAAACGATAAATCAGACAATTGAAATGATTAAATACAAAATGGAAAATGCAGTAAAGCTGTCTGTTCCACTCAAGGTTTCAATTGAACACGGCAAAAACTGGGGAGAATTCCATTAATGAATCCGGAAAAACTCAGAAAGCTTCCGCCAGATTTGAAAATTATTGCAGTCACCGGAAAAATGGCTTCGGGAAAAAACTATATTTCTTCTCTGCTGGAAAAAGAAGGCTGGAAATGCATAGACGCGGATCTTCTGGTCCATAAGGCAATTGATGACTCTAGTGAAATTATTTATCAGACTTTTAGGGATGAAGCAGAAAAGAAAAATCTTCACATTCTTACTGAGGATAACAAAATCAACCGCCGTGAGTTAGGAAAGCTTCTCTTTGCTGATCCGGAATTACTGCAGAAACAGGAAGAAATTGTTTATCCCCTTATTACAGAGATGATAAAGGACTTTATAAATCAAAATGAAAAAAGCCTGATTAACGCGACGGTTTTATATAAAACTCCTGAGCTGCTAAAATTATGCCAGACTATCTTGTATGTAAACGCATCCTTTGTAAAAAGATTTATCCGCTGCAAAAAAAGAGATAAACTTTCTACCAAACAAATACTCAAGCGCTTTTATGCCCAGAGAAATCTGCTCAATGAATATAAAGAAAGTGGAGTCCCAATTATAAAAATAAAAAACTAAAGTATTTTTTTCTCTTTCCGATATTTGAAACAAGGTGGCCGATTATTTTCGGTGAAAAGAGGATTTTATGGAACAGAAAAAAACTTTATGGATTATTGCCGCTGTAGGTATTTTTTTATTGGTTGTTTTGGGAGGAGCTGCTATAGTTTACCGCTCATCTACAAAAGACAGCCCGATCATGTTGACTTCAAAAAACACAGAAAAACCACAGCAGGAATGGACAAATCAACCGGTAGCTCAAGCCAATACAAACGAAATTCAGAGACCTGGTTTTGATTATAATAAAGTAAATGATATGTTTGTTGTTTCTGAAAACACAACAGTTTATGATTTGAATAAAAATGCACCAGAAACAGACGAAGTTCAGAATCAGGGGATTACATCAACTCCAACTTCAACAACAATTGATTTAAATGCCCTCAAAAAAGAATTGACAGCAGAAGTTGCAGCCGCTACAGCAAATCAGAATCAACAGCCACAGAATATAAATATCACAGTAACAATGCCTTCAGATACACAACAGCAGGCTGTAATTGTTTCACCTGATTATTCAGACAATTCAAGCAAAAATACTGTTAAAGCTGAAAAGAGTGACAAAAAAGAAGCTCCTGCAACAGTTCGCCCTAATAAGCAGGAAGTTCAGAAACAGGAAGCACCAAAAGCAACAACTTCAAAAACAAGCGCTGCAAAAACAACACCTAAAAAAGAAACAGCTCCAGCTAAAGCAACTGAAACAAAAGCTGCAACACAGACTCCAAAAGCAGTTACAAGATACTGGGTTCAGGTTGCAGCTTATACAAACAAAAAGACCGCAGAAAATGCAAGAGAAGTTCTTACATCAAACAAAATCACTTCTGATATCTTCACATATCAGGATGCTAAGAACAGACTTTTCTACCGCGTTCGTGTTGGTCCTTATACAACAAAAAGCGAAGCTGAATACTGGCAGGCAAAAATTGCAAAGATTGATGATTTCAAAGATTCTAAATCTTATGTAGCCAGTACAACAGATTAAAACAAAAAATTATAAGAAAAATTTAAAAAAAGTTCCAAAAGACTTCCTTTTTTTTGATATTAAAGCAATTAACTATATATGAAAAAGATATGGTTAATTGCTTTTGTTTTTAACATGCTGGTCTTCTTTCTGCCGGCAATAGATTTAACACCACCTGTATTCGGATTGAAGGCAGATTTTGATTTTGCGGAAGGCGTATTCTATGTAAAAGAAGATTCTATAACTTATGGACTTTCTTTATTTACAAAAGAGCTTTTTCCTGCTTTGAATATGACCTTCAAAATTGGGAAGCTTTCTGCTGCGGGGGGATACTCAAAATTAAACTCTCCTGCCCTTTCCTCCTCTGTAAGTGCATTCTCAAGTTCTGTAAGCTCAGCAAGCGGAATAACAGTCAGTTTGCCTGCTTCAACGTCCTTTTCAAAACCACTGTCTGTTTTTTGTGAATATGAATACAGGAAAAAGAAGTCACCACAAGAAAACAGAACTGACAAAAAAGGATTTATTCAGAACATTAAGATAAATACTTTTCTTCTTCCTTCGTTTGATTCTCCAAATAATATATTTGAAACTGCAGCTGCATCAATTTTGGCAAAAATTAAAACCTCAAAAAAAACAAATATGACAGCCGCATATACAGCAGGGTTATTTTTTCTTGAAGAAAATATTAAAAATGCATGGTTTTTCGATGAAATAAATAACAGATATTATCATGAAGAAAAG
>JAILQA010000039.1 GCA_024699205.1 Treponema sp.
ATAAAAAGGACGATTAAATCAAGTATACCAATCACAAAAATTATTAGAACTTTACGGCAAAAAAGTATGATATAATTTTTCTATGAAAAACTTTATTAATAAAATGCGAAAACGTTATTCCATCTCGCCACTGGATCTCGCAGACTTTGGTGAAACAAACCGTCTTAATAGTATAATCTTCAGTTTAATATTTTTTGTGATTGGTATACTTGATTTAATCGTCCTTTTTATAATTCATCATAACAATATTCGGGAACATCTTGTTTCTTTTATTTATTTTGGCATTTTTACAATCATTGGGATTTTAGGATTCTGTTATTCTCTGTGGATAAAAAAAGTTACCCGAAAAACCGCATATTTTTGGAAAACCCTTCCAGCCTTTTTTTTAGTGAGCATTGGATTCGGGGTAAGCATTTATAATTTTTTCATTCTTAATCAGCCTTTCAACGGCGTTCTCTCTTACCTGTTTACCGGCTTTATTTCTTTAATAGCCTTTTCGTTTTCGCCGGTATATTTTATTGTCATAGTGATTGTAGCAATGATTCCTTTAGTTCCCAACATACTGAATAATTTTGGCATTACAGGTTTAATGGATGCACTTTTGGGGACTGTAATTATCTGCTGTTTTTCGTTGTATAAACGCAATTACGAAAGAAAATACATTATGTTTATAAAAAAGCAGAAAAAACATCTTGAAGCCAAGACTTTCGGAAACTTTACGCTCTTTTATGAAAACACAGTAGTCAAATTCCAAAGAACAAAATCAAACGAACTTTTAGCATATCTTATCTATAAAAATGGCAGCTCAGTTCAAACAAAAGAACTGATTTCTGTGCTTTACGGAAGTCATGCAGATTCTTCCCGCTATGGAGCTAGCCTGCGAAATCTGATTTCTGATATTAAGAAAACTTTCTCTGAACTTGAAATCCAAAACTTTTTTATAACCGAATACAATAATTTCCGCATAAACCCGGAAGCAGTCAGCTGTGATTATTACGATTTTCTCGCCGGCGACAGAACTGCAATGAAAAACTTTTCCGGTGAATTTATGAGCCAGTACAGCTGGGCAAAAGAAGCAGCCGAATTCCTGGAAATGAAAGCACTAAAAAAATAAACAAACCGACAGTTTTGTAAAAAAATCCTCTATACAATACTGATTATTGCTCAAACTCCCTCATATCGCTAAAATAATGTTACTATGGAAAATACAAAGCGTACTGTCACCTGCGGAGATTTGCGCAAGAGTGACGTTGGTAAGAAAGTTGTTTTGAATGGTTGGGTAAGCCGCACCCGCGATTTGGGTGGACTGATTTTTATTCGTCTGCGTGACCGTTATGGTATCACTCAAGTTATGGTAGGCGATAATGCAAGCGATGATGTTAAGAAAATTGCTGCTTCCCTTAAAAGTGAATATTGTATTGCAGTAGAAGGTATTGTTGCTGCTCGTTCAGATAAAGATATAAATCCTGATATGGCAACTGGTGAAATTGAAGTTGAAGCCACTGATATTTTTGTTTTCACAACTTCTCAGGAATTGCCGTTTAGTATTGAAGAAGTTCGTCAGAAAGATGGAAGCATTGTTGTTGCTAACGAAGATTTGCGCTTAAAATACCGCTACCTTGATTTGCGCCGCGAACCAATGCAGCACAACATCATTCTGCGTAGCCAGGTTGCTTTTGCTACCCGCGAATATTTGACAAGCAAAGGCTTTTTGGAAATTGAAACTCCAACCTTCATCAAATCTACACCGGAAGGAGCCCGCGACTACCTGGTTCCAAGCCGCGTTCATCCTGGAAAGTTCTATTCTTTGCCACAGAGCCCTCAGCTTTACAAGCAGCTTTTAATGGTTTCTGGTTTTGATAAATACTTCCAGATTGCCCGTTGCTACCGTGATGAAGATGCCCGCGGCGACCGTCAGCCTGAGTTCACCCAGATTGATATGGAAATGAGTTTTACAAACCGCGAAGAAGTTCTTAGCACAACAGAAGGTATGATGCAGTATATCTTCAAAAAGACACTGAATTATGATTTGCCTGCTAAGTTTGACCGAATTACCTGGGAAGATGCTTTTGATTTATATGGTAGCGACAAGCCGGATTTACGTTTTGATATGAAGATGCAGGATGCCGCCTTTATGGCTGAATTGGCAGATTTCAATGCATTCAAAGCTGGTGCTGCTAATGCGGGCCGCGAAATCCAGCGTCACAAGAGAAGTGGTCTCAAAGCACTTGTTGTTAAAAACGTTGCAGACAAGTACAGCCGCAAAAATATTGAAGCTTTGGAAGCAATTGCAAAAATCAACCATGCAAAAGGTCTTGCCTGGATGAAGGTTGATGCAGAAGGCAAGTTCGAAGGCGGAATCTCTAAGTTCTATGCTGGCCACGAAAGTGAGATTTGCAGTAAGCTTGGTGCCGAAAAGAACGACCTTATTTTGTTTGTAAGTGATGAAAACTGGCAGCTTGCCTGTACCGCTCTTGGTGCAGTCCGCAAACAGCTTGGTAAAGATTTGAACCTTTACAATCCTGCTGATGAGTTCCATTTTGCCTGGATTATTGACTTCCCATATTTTGCCTGGAACGAAGAAGAAAATCATTGGGAAACAGAACACCACATGTTCACTCTTCCTCAGAAGCAGTATTGGGATACATTGGAACAGGACCCTGGTGCAGTAAAGGGTGATCTTTATGACTTGGTTCTCAACGGCTACGAGCTGGCTTCAGGTTCTATGCGTATCAACGACCCGGCTTTGCAGGAACGCATTTTTGAAATCGTTGGTTACAGCCGCGAACGTGCAGAAAAAGCCTTTGGCTTCCTTGTTCAAGCCTTTAAGTTTGGTGCGCCACCACATGGAGGAATTGCTCCTGGACTTGACCGCTTAGTAATGCTTATGTGCCACGAAGAATCAATCCACGAAGTTATTGCCTTCCCTAAGAATAATTTGGCTGCCAGCCCAATGGATGAATGTCCTAGCCCGGTTGACGAGCAGCAGCTCAAAGATTTGCACATAAATATTTACGATCCAGAAGAATAAACTTTTGGCATTATAAATCACTATCAATGTCGGGTCAGCTTGACCCGACTTTTTTTTTGCCAATGTTTGATTACTGTTTAACTACTGTATAGATACTGCATCAAACATAGCAATCATCCCCCCCCTCTATAAAGGAAATCCCTTATAATTTCCAAATTATTTTTTACAAATACGATTTTTCTTATATTTTCCTCAATTTTTTTCTCTAATAATTAAACCATAAAAAGCAATTAAAATAATTGAGATTTGGAGGAAACAAAATGAAGAAATTATTTGGAAAAGCCATAGTAGCTTTTGCTCTCTTTGGTTTATTATTTGCAAGTTGTGCTTCTACAAAAAGCGCAGGAACTGAATCAGTTCACCCACGTGATTACACTTTTGACTTGATTGATTCTGGTGAAGTTTGCGACATCGTATTCAACCAGTATGGACCTAACTATCAGGCAAAATGCGATTTTACATCATTCGTAAAAAAAGATAAGCCACAGGCTGGTGATACAGTTTACATCAAAGCACGTGCAGTATCTGATACAGATTTACCAGTTCTTTTTGGTTGTTTAGTTGACCCAAGTCAGCAGGCAGGATATTGGAAACAGCTTGAAGAATACACAACAATTGCAGAAGATGTAGTTGCCGGTGTTCATTTTGATTTGGATTTCACTTTCGTTCTTACCGCTTCACCAATCGCTGAGTTCACTTTTATGATTCAGTATGATACAGTTGACCAGCCACAGCCATTAATCAACAAACCTGCAAGACTTACTTTTGAACGCGTTTGCGAATCAACAGATACAAGAATTGGAGTTCCAGTTGCTCCACACAATCCGTATGTTACAATCGACTTGAACGATGCAGCTGCTTTCTGTGAAATGGCAACTGAATATCCATGGATTAACGGTGTTCAGGATATGTCTGTTGTAGAAAACTACAAGTGCCGCCCAGAAGTAACAAACTACTTCGAAGATGATCTCCCTGTAGTTGGTGATAAAGTTCACATCATCTGGCACGCAAAAGCAGATAAAGATATTTCTAAAATCTGCTTCTACTTAATCGACAATTCAGAAAAATGCGCCTGGTGGATGCCTTTGAGCGACATCGACAATGCCCCATACATCGAAAACATCAAAGCTGGCGAAGTATTCGACGTTGACCTCGACATCCCTGTAACAGTAAATGCTGTTCAGAAAGTAACCGTAATTATCCAGTATGATCCAGGTGCAGCAACTCCAGATGGACCTTGGTTCATCAAACGAGTAAACAGAGAATAGTAATCGAATAATCGATTAATCGGTAAATCGAAACATCAAAGTAACGAAAAATATTTTTCGTTATAAGAATAATTACAGGCTGTCTGAATAAGGCAGCCTTTTTTTATAAATCGATGTTTTCTGCGTATTGTATATTTTTTGTTTTACACTAACGTTGAAGTTGCCCGCATGGAATTAATAAATCTGATTAAATTTATCCGTGGGGAAATATGATTGTTTATTGTTTTTCCTGCAATTGAATTTCATTGGCTAATTGCTGAACTTCTTCAATGGATAATCCTGTTCCTTTAGCAATATTTTCAACTGATAATATATTCATTTTCAAAAAATTCTTTGCACTTTCAACAGCATTTTTATGTGCCCCTGCATTCATACCATCTTCAAATGCTTCTTCCTGTTTTACGGCAATATCCATCTTATAATCATATTTTGCACAAAGCATGTTTATGACCTCCCGGGACTTTCGCTCTAAGTAGTCAGATAAAATCCCTTGTGAAATTGCTTTCTCTATCGCTTTTTTAAACGAGCTTTTTGGAAACCGTTTGTTATAAATATTCTCAACAATCTCAATGAACTGGCAATACTCCTTAAGAATATCACAGTTTCTGCTAATCGGCAACATTTTGGAATCAGAGCAGTTCTTCACCTTGACTACCAATTCCAGTTTACTATTGTCTTTTTTGTAAAACGCATCAGATAATCGCAGTTCCTGTTCTGGAGGAAGCTTGTCTTTTCCAACGTAAACAACGTAAAAGTCAGGATTTGGAATCTTGTAAACTTTTTCTGCATAACGTTTTCGTATTGGAACAATTCCTTCATAAATTCTTGTGACATATTCAAGGCAACGGAATGGCATATTTTCGTTTACAGTGCTCTGATGTTCCACAAGGACGATAAGCTTACCATCAATTTCCCAACTGACATCATTGTTGAAAGTTTTGTAAAGGGTTTGTTCAATAACCTTCCGTTCAAGCGAGACTTCCTCAAGTTTATAATCTGTTCCTGCAAATGCATTGTACAGTTCCAAAAAGTTTTTCTTACCATCCCTGTCCGACCCGAATAAATCTGTGAATACAGAATCCTTGTACTTTTTTCTAAAAGTCATAAACTCCTCCAAATAAAAAAAGGTAAGTCAAAAATGTTCATTTCAAATGATTTTTGAACTTATCTATTATTAGTTGAAAAAAGAAAAAAAAGTGCAGTATTTTTAGAAAAAAAAATGAAAAATTGTAATATTTTTTTTGGGGGGGATTTTCAGTTCATGTTTTTTTTATAAAATATAATATTATCCTATCAACTTCCTCAATTCCCCAAACTCATCAATCTTTGCAAAATACCCATCATCATCCGTTTTTCCAAACCCATAAGACGCCCACACAAAAGGAAGGTCCGCAGTCTTACAAGCTTCGTAATCACCCTGAGTATCACCAACGTAAATCGGATATTTCAGACCATTTCGTTCACAAAGCAAACGGATATTTTCAGATTTCCCCTTTCCGGTATTTCCGTAACATTCAAAATCTGTGATGTATTTTTCAATCTTATTTTTTCTGATGACAAGTTCAATATAACCCGACTGGCAGTTGCTCACAATAAAAAGTGGAATAACTTTAGAAAGTGAGGCAATCGTTTCAATAACTCCAGGATAAGTGATATCCTTTGTATTTGAATCCAGCGCAATCTGCTCCTGAACACAACATTCTTTTATTAAAATTGATTTTCTTTCATCATCCAAAGGAGAAAATAGATTATCAGCAATAACATCCATTGTCTTTCCAAACTGGCCTTTCAAAATCTGCCCCGTAACATGCGCAACCTGAGGATAAAGCTTATCAATAGCAAGATTCCAGGCTTCTGCGACAATATCAGTCGTATTCCAGATGGTGCCGTCAACGTCTAAAATAATTGAATCTATTTTTCCTGTATTTTTCATGGTATGCAATATAGCATAAAGCCTGCCCTTTCTCAACATTTAATAGTATGATACAATACCCATACCAATCCCAAACGGAGAAATGGAGAAAAAAAATGGATCTGAAAAAAATCTGTGCAAACTTACGCGAAGGCTCAAACAAACTTGCTGTTCAGAATGCAAATCAAAAAAATATGGCACTGGCCGCGGTCGTTGCTGAAATTGACAATCAGCGCAAGGCAATTTTTGCAGCCAACGCAATCGACGTAAAAAATGCACGGGACGGTGGCATGACAGAAGCTCTTGTTGACCGTCTTTCCCTCGATGATAAAAAGATTGACGGTATACTCGCAAGTATCCGTGAAATTATCGCGCAGACAGACCCCATTGGCGAAGAGATTTCAGGCTGGAAAACTCCTAATGCAATTCAAATAAGACAGGTTCGTGTTCCACTTGGAGTAGTTGCAGTCATTTATGAAAGTCGGCCGAACGTAACTG
The DNA here is from genome assembly GCA_024699205.1 of Treponema sp. Classification (GTDB taxonomy): domain Bacteria; phylum Spirochaetota; class Spirochaetia; order Treponematales; family Treponemataceae; genus Treponema_D. The sequence goes on from JAILQA010000039.1 coordinate 6,710, forward strand.
TAGACGCTTTCTGTCTTGCTTATAAAAGCGGTAATGCAATTTTACTCCGTGGTTCTTCTTCTGCAATTAATTCAAACCGTGCTCTTGTAAAAGCTATAAAGGATGGACTTTCTTCTTCTGCGGCAGGCGGTCTCGGTATTCCAGAAGCAATTGAGCTTGCTCCTTGTGAAAGTCATGATGAAGTTACACAGATTCTTACAGCGGTTGGTGATATTGATATGGCTCTCCCACGTGGAAGTGCCCGTTTGATTCAGACAGTAGTTCAAACTGCAAAAGTTCCTGTAATTGAAACTGGAGCTGGAATCTGCCACCTTTATGTAGAAGAAGATGCTGATTTGAACATGGCAGTTAATATTGCAGAAAATGCAAAAATCCAGCGTCCTGGCGTTTGTAATGCAATTGAATGTATTCTTATAAACAAAAAAATTGCAGCCGATTTTCTTCCACGACTTGTTGAACGTTTTGGCAACCGAGTTGAAATCCGTGCCGATAAAGATTCTTATCCTATTCTTGAAGCAGCAGGAGCATCACGCCTTGTCCATGCCAGCGATGAGGATTTTGGCTTTGAGTTCTTGGATTATATTTGTGCAATTAAAACTGTCGAAAATCTTGATGAGGCCATTCGTTACATCAATACACATAATACAAAACATTCAGAGGCTATAATCACTAATGACCGAGCAAAAGCACGTACTTTCCAACAACGGGTAGATGCAGCTTGTGTATATGTAAATGCAAGTACACGTTTTACAGACGGCGGTGAGTTTGGATTCGGGGCAGAACTTGGAATAAGTACTCAGAAGCTTCATGTAAGGGGCCCAATGGGAATACGGGCTTTAACTACAACAAAATATCTGATTGACGGCGACGGCCAGATTCGATAATCTGATGTTTACTTTTGATGTTCAATTTTATTGATTAAAAAGTTCAACTATGGGGGCAAAAAATGAGTGAAACAATTTCAAATATAATCAAACAATCCAGAAAGATTGTTATAAAAATCGGTTCAAATACATTGGCAAAACCTGATGGCACGCAGAATACCGATTTTATGAAAGATTTTGCCCGCCAGTGTAAAACTCTCATCGATTGTGGAAAGCAGATTGTTCTGGTTTCTTCCGGGGCACAGGTTTCTGGAGTTTCAACCTTAAAGGAATGGGCGCGAAAGAAGGACGTTCATTTCAGACAGGCCTTGTGCGCAATCGGACAGGTTGAACTCATGGCTCAGTGGAGGAAGGCATTCGCTACTCAGGATTTGCATATCGGTCAGCTGCTTTTTACAAAAGAAGATTTTGAAAATGACCACCGTAGTCTCAACATCCGCAATACACTTTTTACACTCGTTGATGAAGGCGTCGTTCCAATCATAAACGAAAATGACTCAGTTTCCATCGATGAGTTTTCTATTGGTGATAACGACAACCTTTCTGCCCTCACAACAATTCTTTGGTCAGCTGACTTGCTGATTCTCTTTAGTGATATTGATGGCATTTACACCGATAATCCAAAAACAAATCCAAATGCAAAATTGATAGAAACAGTAAACTCAATTCCTGAATTGCGCAAACAAATTACAATCGGTGAAACTAATGCCTTTGGAACTGGCGGAATTGAAACAAAAATCCAGGCAGCAGAAAAAACAACCGTTTACGGAATCCCTCTTTTGTTGGCAAACGGTAACGGACAAGGTGCACTTGAAAATCTTGTAAACGGAACTAACAAAGGAACACTTTTTCTCGCACAAGAATAACATTTTCTGTACACACCGCTGCAATTGCTCTTTACTAATTTCTATTCTCTGCCATCCATCTGTACAAGCAGATTGTATCCTCCTGATTTTTAATATTCATTTCAGCAGTCTTGTATGCCATTTCTGCCTGCAAAAGTTCAATTTTTGTAATTTCTCCCTGTAAAAATAACAGATTCTTTGAATCATAAATCCTCTTATAGTTTTCAAAATCCTGCTTCTGCTTTTCCAAGACTGACTCATAAAGCAAAACTAATTTTATATACCTTTCCCTGTCCAATTCCCTGGCATACTTATTGTTGAGGAGTTTTTGTTCATACTCTTTTTTTGTTTCTAAAAATTCCTTTTTTAAAGTTGTCTTACTTGTAAAAGCATTCGAAGGAAGATTCAAAGATGCCGTTAGAGACCAATTTTTATTATTCACAGAAAAGTTTCCCTGCACAGCAAGATAAGGAGAATTATTCTGGCAAGTAAGTTTGTAATTATTTTCAAGTATTTTATTTTGCAATTGCAAATATCTTGCAGTCGGATTGTCCAGATTTATCGATTCTACAGATGAAACTCGGCACACTATCTGATTCAAATCTAAAAAAATACAGGGAAACTCAATTTCCGAAAGAACAATTTCATCCAAGAAAAGAAAACTTTTTCCCTTAATATCTTTATTATTTTTACTAATTTCATCCTTATTCTCCTGACTGATTGGATATCCCAGGCTTTCTAAAAGAGCCAGACTTAAAGACTGTTTATTTTCCTTACAGGCCAGCAGTTCTCTCTCATAATCAGTACGATTTTCTTCCTGCAGAAAGACTTCTGTTAATGAAATCTGCCCTAAAGAATTAAAAGCTTTCATGCAATCAATTATCTCATCTGTAATCATTATATTTTTTTCAAGCAAATCAATATTTCTATAAAGCTTGCGCAATGAAATATACCTGTCAGTTGCAGCCTCGATTTGAGCAAGAATAATTATATCTTTGTAAGCTGAACAAAGTTCCTTCTTTAAGTATATCCCCTCCTTTTCAAGATTTCCTAATCCACTTCCCTCTTTCTCGCCCAATAACAACTCCCAGAATGATTCCAAATTTTGTGTCAGTGACAGCGAAAAACTTAAAGTATTTGCAAAATCACTAAACGACATATCCTTATCAAAAGTTGCACCTGGTACTAATCCAATTGACAAACCACCTGGAAGTCGCTCAGAAATACTTATGTAAGAGGAAATATTTTCAGGCGGCTGAGAAAAAACATTAGAAATGTCCGAAAAAACTGGTGTAGAAGAAATCGAAACCGAAGGAATAAAAGATAACCAGTAATAATCACGATTAATCCCAGCAATTTCTTCATTC
>JAILQA010000045.1 GCA_024699205.1 Treponema sp.
TGATTCAAGGTTTCCAAAGGAATGGGCCATTTTATCTACAGAGTGGTTTACCTCGCTGATATTTTCAATCATTTGTTCAACAGCCTTAGATGCTCCTTGTACAGAATCTGCCTGTTTTGCAACAAGCTGTTCAAGTGAATGAATGCTTTGTAAGATTTTAGCAATGCTTTGTGAAGTCTGCTCAACACTTACAGTCTGGGACATTAAATCACTGCTCAGAGTCTTAATGCTCATACTGATTTGTGAAATTGCATTCATTGCATCATCTGTTGTGCTTACAAGCTTGGAACCTGCAGAATTAAGAGATATTTTTGATTTCTTCATGCTTTTTATTATTTCCTCCAATTTATCGGAGAAAACATTAAAGCTTAAAGCTACATCACCAATTTCATCATTAGAATGAATAATTATACGTTTTGAAAGATTGGCGTTACCTTTTGATATTTGATCAGCTGTTTCGCTTATGTTATCGCGGATAATTGTAAGAGGCCGAACAACTTTCTTTGTAACTATGATAATTATAAATGTTACAATAATTCCAAAAATAGCACAAAGTAGAATGGTTGTTTTTAATGTTTTGTAAAATGCTTCAAAAACCACATCTTTAGGACAGAATGCAGCAATTGTATAATTTGTTTTTGGATTTTTAATATATTCTGTTAAATACTTTTTTGAGTTTATTATGATAGAACCATCGCTCTTAGATGAAGAAAGAAGTTCCTTTATTCCAGGAATACCGATTTCGTTAATATTCTTAAAATTGTTTTTGTCTTTACTAGTATCAGCAAGAATAGTTCCATCTTTCTGAATCATCATTACAAAGCTGCCTTTACCAAAATCCATGGTTTCAAGAATTCCTGTAAGTGTATCGAGCGAAACTTCTATGGAAGCATTTCCAATAAAGGTATTTTCCTGATCGTAAGCAGAACGAGTAATTCCAACAACAGTTGCTCCTACAGTGGAAGCAAATGCATCTGTAATCATAACCTTACCATTTCCGCTCGTTGCAGTTTCGTACCAGCCGCGTTTACGTGGGTCATAACCGCCACTCATGGAGCTGTCGAAATTGGTTGCATAACCGCCCCATTTTGTACCAATATAGATTTCTGCTATATCAGAATCATTTTTGGCAAAAATCTTACAAACCTTACGGATTTCTTCTTCTACAGGGCTTTTTGTGTATCCTAAAATCTGAATAGTACCTGTTTCGTTTACAAAAGAATGAATTGTATCATCAGCAGCTTTTACAGCATCAGATTCTGCAAAAACATTAAGCTCGACTTCCTTTGCTCCAAAAAACATTGAGATTGAATCGGAAAACTCAGAAAGTTGGGATGCGGCACTTCCATAGAAATTTTCAAGACAGTTGCGGGAAAAGAAAACTCTTGTGGTTATTGCCGAAATTGCAACGACTGCAATGATTATGATAATTGAACTAACTGAAAACTTTGTTGAGATAGATATTTTGTGTTTTTTCATCGAAAGCTCCTGTAATTACTAAAAAAAATGGCGTGTTTCTAACCAATAAATTTAATTTAATTATTCTATTATTATACATCATTTTATCCTTTTTAAAACCAAAAAAAAGAATAACCTGATAAAAAAATGTTATTAAATAAGAAATATTTAGCTTATATGTGATATAATTATTCGTAAAGAGATGGTTTTGTGAGGATAAAAATGTCAGTTCAAGTTTTCGGTACAAATAAAAGTTTTGATTGTAAAGCAGCACAAAGATTTTTTAAGGAAAGACGTATTCCCTTTCAGTTTGTTGATCTAAAAGAAAAAGAAATGTCTCGCGGTGAGTTTGATTCTGTTGTGACTGCAATTGCCCGTGCTGAAGGTGGACGTACTGCAGCTATTGAAGCTATGACAGATAAAAATGCAAAGGAATATGCAAGTATAGCCTATCTTGATGATGACGATAAGGAAAGTAAGCTTTTTGAAAATCAGCTGAAGCTTTTAAAACTACCTGTTTGTCGTAATGGAAAAACTGAGGCCACGGTTGGAATGCAGCAGAAGATTTGGGAAAACTGGGCTTAGTTTAATGAAAAAGCATAATAATATCATCACTTTAATTTTTGTATTTCTGCTTTTTTCCGGGAATCTGCTTTATGTAGAAAAAATTAATTTGCTTTCGTTTAATATGGGTGCTAAAGGTCCTGAAAATGCGGTATGTTGGTGAAGAATCTTACAAAACCGGTGGTTATGCGCAGAACAATGCAATAGTTTATAACAGTAATTTTCTAATACTGCTTTATGGAGATTTTTATGCAGAGCATTTTAATAAAAGATACTACCCGTGAACAGCGGGAACAGATTGTCCGTGATTCTCTTGGTGATGGATACGATGTAGGCTGCGGTTATGAAAGCACCGGCATAGATTACCAGCTTTATATTGACGGTAAGAAAGAACTTCGGGAGTTAAATGAAGGAGCCCGCTGCGGGTTTGAGGTGGCACATCCGGAAGAAAGAAGTAAAGAGTGTGGGATGATATAAAAGAAAAGTAAGTGTGAAATAAACAGGTATTTGTGTGACGGAGATTTCAAGTGAGACTTGAAATTTCCGTCATTTTGCAGCCGCAAATTCATGAGGATATCCCCCTGAACAGGGGAGGCGTAGGTGTAATGGTTGAATAGTTTCTTCCATTACACTACGTTTTGCTGATTAGAAAGTATGAATAGGAAAGGATGCATACAAATCCTTAAATCTATTTTCGTCAGATAACCATGCATTGGGAAACGCAGCTTTATGAACTGCATTATTAATAAAATAAAAAAAGTGTACAATTACTGAGCCGTTATATCGTTCTGTTCTCGAAAAGAATCTTTGGCAATTTGGGTCAATCAGATTTGAATTAGAACCTGAAACTTTTTTATAAGCCGCATTGATAGTATTCAGATTAGGTATATTAGTTGTTGCAATATCTGTTCCTCTGATTTGTAAGACCTCTTGCAAAGTGGAAATATATCGCCAACCGCTGTAATACGGATTATTTTCGTCTTCGGCATAAACAGGATGGTATTTATTTATTTCAGTAGAATATTGGGACACATTTGATAATTTTTCCCATTTCTGTAATCCAACCATAAAACGGCATCCGTCTTTTGTAAGCTTTTCTGCTGCTGGAAGTACAACTGCCTTATTTACGTTTCGGCTTGTAACTGGAGTAAAGCCATCTGCCCACGTGCCGCAGATTATACCGGATTTGGATTTGAGTGAATAAAAAAAGACTTTCTATGACAGAGTTATAACAATTTGCGAAATCAAGTTGAGCTTTTCAAAACAGAAACAAATTGTAAAGATTCCATTCAGTTTTTATGCTGACTACTTACGGCATAAAAAAGAATGAGTACAGTTCTGTAATTCAAAATCAAATAGTTGAGTTTGGGCGCAACCGCCGTGAGGTACTCTGTACCCCACGGCGGTCGGGCTTTTCGCACTTCGCCGCTAACCGCGGCTCATTCCGCTTACGCGGAACTAAAGGTGCTACAATCCCTTGCGCAGTAAGCTCGCAGGAAAGAATATTATGTTCTATTATTTTATAAATATTGATTCCTGTGTTGTAGTCATATACTATTCGATAGGTGGTAAGTCTGAGATATATCGGGTTTTAGCGTCTCTAGGTACGTCTTGATAATGAACAGAATTACCATAATTTTCAAATTGTACATAATAATCTAGATATCCCAAACCGCTATAATATCCCGTTTTTTGTGAACTTTTGTATGGATTCTTATACCATTTCGTATTTGGATTTATTTTGTCCAAGCTATTATTCACTATGGGTGTGTTATCATACTTACATGTATATTTATAAATCAATTGTAACTCACCTACAGTCGGTAATCGGTCACCACCAGTAGCTGTAACTAATATGTGATTAGATCCTTCTTCTAAGACTACACCTAGTGGAGTCCACGTAAAACCAGACCAGTTTTCATACCTAGTGGCATTCCATTTTTGATAAGGCACATATTTTATTGTATCTTCATTTTTTACAACAATATCTCCTGTTTTTCTATCGGCTGGAGCTGCCCTAAATCGAATGTCCCATACAGCATAAAGTGTAGTATCTTCTGTTAAAGTTATCTCCTGACCGTTTGTGTAATTTGCTTTTGGTGTTTTAGCATCTGTAGATTCTGTCGGTGCTGTTGACCAGCCAAGGAATTCATAGTTCTCTCTTGTTAATGTGCAAGTATTAAGTGCAGTACTTATACCTAAAGGAATCTGTTGTGGATCCATAGTACCACTTCCTCCGTTTACATCAAAAGTTATAGTGACTTTGCTAAAGGTTGCGTGTACAGATACTTCTTCTTCAGGCATAACAAAAGTGAATTTATTTATATTCTCTGAATCCTGTGTTGTTGTTATTGTGCCGTCATTTATAGAAAAAGATTCAAATCCATAGTTCTGATCAGGAGTTACTGTAAGTGTAATAGTTTCACCACAAATTGCCTCAGCTGGAGAGACCGTTACTGTGCCGTTTGTGATTCCGTCGGAAATGATGATGCTGTAAATTTGTGCCCATTTTGCATAAATTGTCTTGTTTTCTGCGGTTCCTGCTGCAATTCCCGTTACTTTGTTTCCTGCTGTACATTCTTCATCAGTATACCATCCAATACAACGGAAGCCATTTTTTGTAGCATTAGTGACTGCTGGGAGTTCTAAAGCCTTGTTAGCATTACGGCTTGTAACTGGAGTAAAATCAGCTGCCCATTCACCACCGTTCAGGTTATAAGTAACTGAATAAAGTGTGTTTATGCTGGCAAGAGCAAGAGTTTTTGTTGTTGTCCGTGTAGCAGCAATTTTTAAAATGTCTTCCAATGTGTCGATTTTTGTTCCATCCTGATAAAGCTCAAAGCGAATAAAGTATGTTCCGCTCGGTACATTGTTTTTTGCATAGGTTACGGAATCTTCTGTAACTGTCAAAGACTCAAGAGAAAAGTCTGTAACTGCAGTTTCGCCGTAACTTTCTACAGTGAATAAACCTGCTTTTACTGCTGTAACTCCCTGTGCAGCTAAGTCTGTAAGAGAAAGGGAAAAACTTCCATCTGCATATTTAGCTGCAAATGAAAGTGAGTTTAAACCGGCATGCACAGTCACATCCTGCAAGGTTGCCACCTGGCATAATACATCTGAAACATATAGATTAAGCGTAAAATCATAAGTTCCGGCGTCTATCAAGATTTCTGTATCGCCAGTCATTTTAGTGATTGCAGTTTCTGAGTCGTCAGAAATCCATTCTTTTACACTTGCTGCAGAATCTGTACTGCCAGCTTTTGCAAGAAGTTCAACTTTTGTTATCTCATCAGCAGAAACATCACTTTCCGGCAGAATTGTTCTTGCAGATGATTTATCCATAGAAACACAAAGTTGTGCTTTAGACTCGGAGTTTTGAGCAATCGTTTCTGTTATGGAATTCGAACATGAAAAAAGTCCGAATGATAAAGCAAAAACTGTAATATATTTATAAATCTTATATAATCTTTTCATAATTCAGTCCTCCTATTTCTGCACTGTAACAACTGCCGTAGCCGACCAGTAATTACCATTAGCATCCTTTACAACAAGTGTAATCTTATGATGACCGGCAGATATATCATCAGAAGATGGATCAAAAACGAATTGATTAGAAGTATCATCTTTAACTACAACGCCATCAATCTTCCACAGATAATTTTTAAAACCAGTTTTTGCAGAAAGCGTAATACTTAAGCTGCTGGAAGTAAGCGGTGTTCTGTTGTTATATGTAAATCCAATTTGAGGTTCTCCGCCAATAGATTCAAGTGTTACAACAGGTCCCAGCGTGTTGGCTTCCCAAACAGCATACAGTGTTAAATTTGAGCCTACAGCTTCAATTGTGTCTGTGAGAGTATATGAAGTTCCGCTACCGTCTGAAGATGTGTTCCAGCCGGTAATAGAATGATATTGTTTAGAGAATTTGCTTGAATCAGCATCAATCGTATAAGATTCATTTTTTGTTATATGAACAGATTCAATTGTTCCCCTTCCACCGTTAGAGTCGAATGTTATGGTACATACAATAGTAAATGAAACAGAATCAATTGTTATTGTGCCGTCAGTTGCAACTGTTAAAGAATATGTAATATAAACATCTTCATTATCAGAATTTTTGCCTGTAACAGTAATTGTTGTAGAACCTTCGCTCTTAGATGTAAGAGATACTGTTCCATCTGGATTTACTTCTGTTTTAACAATACTTTCATTTGCACTTTCAGCTACCGTAACTGAAGTAAAATCTGTAACTTCATCAAAAGACGAGATTGTAATAGTCTTTTCAGGGAAAATATCAACCGTTTCTTTTCCTTTTTCCTCACAGGTAACATATCCTTCTTCATCAACAGTAACTTCATAAACAATCGTTACAATCTGCTGCCAGCCTTTTTCTGGATTTGTAGCTTCGGCAGTAACCGTTACAGTTGTAGTTCCAGGAGAAACACTCGTAAATGTGAGTGTCCCGTCATCATTTACAGAAACTGTCACAATTTCAGGATTTTCACTAACAGCCCTTGTAATAGAATTAAGCGAAAAATCAGCCGCAGTTTCTACTGTATTACTCTGCGGGCTAAAGCGGTCCAGTAAATCATTTACAAGCTTTGAACAGCCATCCAGAGTAAGAGTCATAAAAATCACAAATGGTAATATTTTTTTCATTTTCATAATATGCTCCTATTTTTAATTCTCCTATTTTTTGATGATAAACTCGATTCGACGGTTCTTCCACCAGTTCTCACGGTCTTCACGGCTTGCAATTGGATCTGCACCACCACGTCCTTCTGCAGTAATTTGATTTTCCGGGATTCCACGGAGTGTGAGCATGGATACCATCATTTCTGCACGCTTCTGGCTGAGAGGAATAAGCTCTTCGATATTTTCTTTTTCTGTTCCACTTACGTTGTTTGCATAGCCTCTTACAATAACTGTTGTATTTCTACCGATTGAGTTAACCTTTGAAACTATTTCATCTATAGTTTTATCAAGCTCTTCTCTTTGTTCTTTTGTAAGCTGATTAAAGGTTGCTTCATTTGCATCAAACGGAACGGAAGTCATTTTAATGCTCCATTCATTATCTCCAGAACTTTGTAGTACAACACCTGTTTTAATTTCTACAGAACCTTCTACGCTTGCTTTTACACTGTCCATTCCAAGCAGGATACGGTCTTTTTCACAAGGGATAACTTCAAGCTCTGCTTTGTAGGTGTTATCCGAGAATACGCCTTCTCCTTCATCACTCTTTCCATCCCAAACAATCTGTTTTGGAAGCTTGCCGGTTCCTTCCCAGGTTCTGAATACATTTCCAGCCGGGTCAATAATTTTAAGTGACCAGCTTTCTGCCGGATTTGACATATAACTTGTTACAGGAATGAAGGTGATTGTATCGTGTACACCATCTCCATCTGGTGTAAAGTCTTTAAGGTCTTCTGCTTTTATACCAAGCATGAACTCTGGATTTTCGTTTACAAATGCAAGCTGTTTTTGAAGTTTTTCTGATTTCTTTTTTTCATTAGCTTCAGCAAACTTGTCAAGATGCCAGATTATACCAAGTCTTGTTCCAACCTGATTCAAAGAATGGTCTTTTTCTGGTGCAAAGATGTACTGTGGACTGATTTCAATTTCCAGGGAATCAATCTTTGGAGGAATCCAGCGGATGGCAGGGGAAACGGAAAACATCTGGTCTAAATAATATCCTTTAGCTTTAGAACCTTTCTGACCTTCTGCATTATGAAGAGTCATTCCATAACCGAGTTCCGGCTGAAATGCAAATCGGGCGTTACCAAGTAAAAATGGAATCCTAAGCCATGCGCCGCCATAAGCAATTATGTCTTCACAACTCTTTAGGGATGAATCTGCCTTAGGGAAAAGGTGAGAGTATTCTGCGTGAATGCTAATGCCCAAATCAAGATTTTTTGGAAGTAAAACTGGAAGTGTGTATTCCAGAGAAAGTCCGCCACCGGCAGTAGCCGAAACCCAATTGCTCCATTCTCCAATACTATACTGGTTAGTAACGAACATGCCGATTGCAGCGCCTTTGTAACGCGGTACATCCTTTGAAGCTTCTTGTGCAAAAAGCGGAAGCGTCCCCACCATAAGAAGAACAAACAAGGTTAGAACTGTTTTTCTCATTAATAACTCCTTAAATTAAATAACGAATTTTTAAATTATCGAATGTCACAAATTTAAAGTCAGCAACATTATAGATGTCTGTAGTTTATGAAGAAAATCTAAAAATTTTCTAAAATTCGAGGAAAAATGTTTGCTTAGCGAGGATGTCTTACGTTCCCATCAATTAGATATAATGTTATTTTTTGAAGCAATCTGTCTGATTACTGCTTTTCTTACGCTTATTACCAAAAATCTTCCAAAAGTTCGAAAAACAGCAATTGCAGATGTGTATGATGCTTTGGTCAGCAAAAGGGTGTATAAAGAAGCATATTATGTATAATAAAAAAGCAGAGGCTTACGAAGTGCACTTCACTTCATAAGCCTCTGCTTTTTTTTACTATTATGTCTATGTCAGAACTGATTGACTATGATTAACTAGGATTTACTAGTTATAAATCGGTCTAACTCTGTTTACTGTGTCACAAGCCTTGAGTTTTTCGATAATGTCGTCGGTTACTACACCGTCAACGTCGATGATGTTGTAAGCTACGTCACCGCGAGCCTGGTTGATAAATGAGCTGATGTTAAGTTTTGCTTCACCAAGAATTGTTGTGAACTTAGAAATTGTATCAGGAATATTTTTGTGGCTGATACAAAGACGAGTTCCGCCGGCTGGAATAGGGTTGTCTGTAACAGTCTTAGGGAAGTTTACAGAGTTTACGATATTTCCGTTTTCGAGGAAGTCTTTGAGCTGGCTTGACGCCATAACAGCACAGTTATCTTCTGCTTCAGGAGTAGAAGCTCCAAGGTGTGGCATACAAACAACCTTTGGATGATTAAGCAATTCCTCTGCAGCAAAGTCGGTAATAAGGCAGCTTACTTTTCCGCTGTCCAAAGCTGCAATAATATCAGCATTATTTACAAGACCACCGCGGGCAATGTTGATGATTCTTACACCATTTTTCATATTTTTGATAGCAGCGGCATTAATCATACCTTTTGTGTCGTTTGTCTGTGGAACGTGGATTGTAATGTAATCGCACTTTGCGTAAAGGCTGTCCAAAGTTTCTGCAATCTTAACTTTTTTGTCCAGTTTCAAAGCAGAGTTTACAGAAAGGAATGGATCATAACCGATAACTTCCATGCCAAAGTGAAGGGCAAGATTTGCAACCATATCACCAATTGCACCAAGGCCAATAACACCAAGAGTTTTTCCCATCAATTCTGGCCCAACAAACTGGCTCTTTCCTTTTTCTGCAAGGTCAGGGATTTCGTCACCTTTTCCGCTCAAGCCTTTTACCCATTTGTTAGCGTCAATTACAGGACGGCTTGAAAGGAGGAGGGCAAGCATAACAAGTTCTTTTACAGCGTTAGCATTTGCTCCTGGTGTATTGAACACAACAACACCCTTTTCTGTAAGCTCAGGAATTGGGATATTGTTAGTTCCTGCTCCAGCACGGGCAACAGCCTTTACATTGTCAGAAAGCTGCATTTCGTGCATATCTGCAGAACGAACCAAAATAGCATCCGGATTATTGATGTCTGTAGCAATTTCGTAATTGTCGCGGTCCAGCTGGTTTAATCCAACGCTGGCAATTTTATTTAATGTCTGAATTTTAAAACTCATTATGCATTCTCCTTTGCAAACTTTTTCATAAACTCTACAAGTGCTTTTACACCATCCAAAGTCATAGCATTGTAGATTGAGGCACGCATACCACCAACAAGACGGTGGCCTTTAAGATTTACAAGACCTGCAGCAGCGGCTTCTTTTACAAACTTATCGTTGATTTCTTTTTCCTTAGCAGCAGCGGCTTCATCATCAGCAGCGTGATTAGAATATTTTGTAAGGAAAGGAACGTTCATTAAAGAGCGGCTTCCAACAGCTGCAGTTGCGTGATAGAAATTGCCTTCATTGTTATCCAAATAGTTGTAAAGATAATCAGCCTTTTCCTTGTTGCGTTTGAGCATTCC
>JAILQA010000058.1 GCA_024699205.1 Treponema sp.
CAGGCTTTTTATACCGGTCAAACTCCCGAAATAATTGCAAAATATTCGAATGCTTTTGGAACCTATGATTATCCTGGAGTGTTTTTTATAGATGGAATCAAAGAGGAAGTAATTGGAATTGAATTCAGGGCTAATGATTCACGGGTTCAATATCCGCAAGATCTCAAGACAATCCAACTTGATGCAGCCTATTTTTATTCTGTAGAAATTGATGATGATGTGGAAATAAGTTTTCCGCTAATAAAAAAACTTTTTTCAGATATTGAAAAAGAAGATAATGCGCACAGACCCTACAGTGATTTATGCATGAAAGAAGACGCCAAAGTAATCAGCGTTTTTCACAGCTATAAAAAGAACAGACTATTACATGAATGGAAGCTTTGCAATGATAGGGCTGTTCATATTATGCATGATGATATTTCACAATTTGAAAAAGAGATGCTGTATAAGACTGCCTTTATAGATTTGATATCAGGAGACTATAACTGGAATTATCTGGAAGCCTATCTTGAAGTTCCTACTGATATGGGAATAAATGACTATGCCTTTGCACATTTTGATATAAAGGAATTCCGGGTTATAAATGAAGCCTACGGACATATTGCTGCCAATAAGGTTTTATCTAACATAGTAAAAGCTTTCAAAGAATCAGATTTTATTATTTCCAGCTGCCGATGTCACAATGATAATTTTGCGATAATTCTAAAGGATTTACCAGAAAAAGAGTTAATTCAAAAACTCAAAGATTTCTTTGAAAGTATTTCTTTCCTTGAAGAAGATCCATATTATAAAATTTATTATAAATGCGGACTTGTTCCTATGCAGCGCGCAATGCTTTCTGGTAACCGGGTTGCGGATTTTGCAAAAATGGCACAAGCACTTGCCACAAACCAAAAGCAAACTGAAATTATAGTTTACACAGATAAAATGCATGATGACCTTTCCTGGGGAAACTATATACAGGCTTACGTCGAAACAGCAATCGAAAAAGATGAATTTCTTGTTTACCTTCAGCCAAAGATTGATATTTCAACAGAAAGCTTAAAAGGAGCAGAGGCCTTAATCCGCTGGAATTATAAAAATAAAGAATTTCTGCCGCCTTATCGCTTTATTCCTTTTTTTGAAAAAAATGGTTCAATTGCTAAAATTGATGATATAGTTCTAAAAAAAGTTTGTGCTGTTCTTGCAAAATGGAAAAAGGAAGGAAAAAAACTATATCCAATTTCAGTAAATCTTTCTCGCAGTTGTTTGTATGATCCATGTCTAATTGACAAGCTGGTAAATATTGTTGACCATTATGGGGTTGAACACAAGTACATTGATTTTGAACTTACCGAAAGTGCAACCTACGATGATATGGAACATATGATTAGTGTACTGGAAGAACTTCGCAGCCGTGGTTTTAAAATTTCCATGGACGATTTTGGAACCGGCTACTCTTCCCTTTCGCTCCTTACTCAAATACCAATTGATACCCTAAAAATTGATAAAAGTTTTGTTGATAACATTGCAACAGAAAATGAGCGTATGGAAGATATTATAGTCCTGCGTCACATTATAACTCTTGCAAAAGAACTGGGCTTTGTTTGCCTTGCAGAAGGAGCAGAAAACAAAAACCAGGTTAACCGGCTGCGGGAACTCGGCTGTGAAATTATTCAAGGTTACTACTACAGTAAACCAATTCCAATTTCCGAATATGATAAAAAGTATTTAGAATAAACTTTCGGCTATTCTTTTAAGTTCATCCGCACTTCTCAAAACAGGACGCCCCAGATATACCGGAACTAGACTTGCCTTAATATTATCCGGCATCTCAGGAACTTCACCAATAACATGACGACAATAATCCATACTCAAACTAGGATGCTTCTGAGAAATAAGAATGTAATTATCATCATCTGAATAAATAGTTCCCCTGTTTTGTTGAATAGTTGCATAAGCACTGGCTGTACCTTCTTCTGCAAAAACTCCATATTTTATAAAAAGTTCCTTTGCAGCTTTTTCACGGTCACGTTCAGTTACAGTAACTGGAGTAACAAAAGAACGCAGCATTGGATTATGCTTACCAAAAAAAGATTCAAGCCTTTCAAGATTTGCAGGATCAACAGGATTTGCACTTTGTCTTTTATCAAAATCAACGACAGAATCCATTACTACAGGATTTTCCGCAAGGTTCATAAACAAAGCAGAAGTTGAAGGAAGATAAAAGCCGTTTAAAGGAAGAGCAAAACGCCAGCTGTAAAGTCCTGCAACTAGAGTGGAATAATTTCCAGCATCAAGTGCATAAAAAATATCACCATCAACTTTGTGTTTAACCTGAGCAAAGGCATAAGGAAAATAAAAGACCTGAGCTAGAAGTCGTCCAATATTGGTAGTATTTGCCAGAGACAAATTATGCATTTTTACAAAGTCCCTATCGGCAAAAACCTCACGGATTACATTTTTTATTTCCTTTTCTGTACCTTCCATTTCAACTGGATAAATATTTCCGCCATTCCAGGCATAATCATCTTCTGTAAGACCACGAACAGTGCCCTTTTTATACACCAGAAGAGCCTTTATATGCTTTTTACCTTTTAAAACTTTAGAAAGTAAAGCGCCAAGCTCACCATTAGTATAGTCAACAAAAATAGTATTTCCACCGTTGAGTTCACTGGTTGTTTCCAGATATGAGCATAAATAACTTACACCAAAATCCCTGTGACAGCCTGTATAGCCATGAAATAATTCCATGCAGAACAAATGTTCATCCAGCTGTCTTACAACAGGTTCAAATGGAAATGCAGAAGTCGCAATTGTTTCACAAATAATAGGAGAAAACTCATCCTGAATAAAGGCAGAAGTCAAAGTACCTGCAACAGATGAAAATGGAGTTGTTTCGTCAATATAATAAATCCAGAGTCGTAAATCCTCAATTGAAGCAAGAGCAGGAACAAAAACCCCGCCATCTTCCGGTATGCAGGATTTTACCGCTGTAGAAAAAGGCACAATTAATTGATTATTTCTTGTACTAGTAAATAACATAGAAATAATTTAACTGAAAATCAATTTAGAAACAAGGGGAAAAGCGATGCATTATCCTTCTTCAATTCCTGGGATGTGTTTTCGTAATTTGGCCATAAAATCTTTTCCAGTAACACCTTCTCGCAGGCAAGCGAACATACAGTTATCACCGGCAACAGTTCCCAAAATCTCATCCATATTTAAATTATCAATTGCGTTACAAACTGTATTGGCATGTCCAGGGAAAGTTTTTATAACAACAATATTTCCACTCCAGTCAATACTTACATAACCTCGTAAAAAATCCTGAACATAAATTGCTTCTGATTCACCATTTTCATCATCGCCCGGCATGGCATACATATAACCTGACTTTCCATCCGGCACTTTTCCAACTTTTAATAATTTTAAATCACGGCTTAAAGTAGCCTGAGTAACATCAAATCCTTCTTTTAAGAGTAAAGCAAGCAAATCATCCTGGCTTTCTATTGTATTGTTTTTTATTAAACTTTTTATTGCCTTTAATCTTAACTGGCGTTCTTTCATAACATCCTCAGATTGTATATTTATACAAAAAATATACAATATTTATGCATTTTATTCTATAGAAAATACATTCAAAAAATACTTTTCACTTTGCCTTTCTTTTATTATATTTAAACTATAATAGATAATTTTTTTGGAGATATATAAATAT
>JAILQA010000134.1 GCA_024699205.1 Treponema sp.
CTTGATAAAAGGTGGTCTTCCCTGTGCAGAGGTAACCTTCCGAACCGATGCAGCAGAAGAAAGTATTCGTGCAATTTCAAAAAAGTTTCCGCAGATGTTTGTCGGAGCTGGAACAGTTCTTACCACAGAGCAGGTTGATCGTGCAATAGGAGCTGGTGCAAAGTTTATCGTTTCGCCTGGCTTGAATCCTAAAGTTGTGGAGTATTGTCTTAAAAAAGGCTATCCGATTACTCCTGGAATTATGACTCCTACAGAACTTGAAGTTGCTCTTGGCTTTGGCCTGGATGTTGTTAAGTTTTTCCCAGCTGAAAATGCAGGTGGTCTAAAAATGATTAAGGCTATGAGTGCACCTTACACAATGATGAAGTTCATGCCTACAGGTGGAATCAATCCTGCAAACGTACGGGACTATCTTGCTTGTGACAAAATCCTTGCTTGTGGTGGCAGCTGGATGGTAAAAGGTGATTTGATTTCTGCTGGAAACTTTGATGAAATAGAGCGTTTGACTTGTGAAGCGGCAAAAATAGTAAAGGAAATTAGAGGATAAGAGGTTAAAGATGAAGGTAGTTACATTCGGTGAAATAATGTTGAGACTGGAACCTGAAGGATATTTCCGTTTTGTTCAGGTTGATAAAATGACTTCTACTTTTGGTGGTGGAGAAGCTAACGTTGCGGTATCTCTTGCAAATTATGGTTTGGATGCTTATTACGTTACAAAGCTTCCAAAACACGAAATTGGACAGGCTGCAATTAATTCTTTGCGTCGTTATGGTGTAAATACAAATTATATTGTACGTGGTGGCGACCGTGTGGGAATCTACTATAACGAGCGTGGAGCCAGTCAGCGTGGTTCAAAGTGTATTTACGACCGTGCCCATTCTTCAATTGCAGAAGCAAAGCCTGAAGATTTTAACTGGGCAGAGATTTTTAAGGATTGTAAATGGTTCCACCTTACTGGTATTACTCCAGCCTTGGGAGGAAACCTTGTTCAGATTTGTATTGAAGCTTGTAAAGCTGCAAAGGCTGCTGGTGCAACTGTAAGCTGCGACCTTAACTACCGCGGCAAACTCTGGACTCGTGATCAGGCCCGCGAAGCTATGACTCAAATCTGCAAGTATGTAGATGTCTGTATTTCTAACGAAGAAGATGCAAAGGATGTTTTTGGAATTGAAGCAGAAAACACAGATATTACAGGTGGAAAGCTTAATAAAGAAGGCTATAAATCAGTTGCAAAACAGCTGGCAGATAAGTTTGGCTTTAAAAAGGTTGCAATCACCCTGCGAACTTCTATAAATGCAAACCGCAACAATTGGGCAGCCCTGCTTTATGATGGCAAAGACTATTGTTTCTCTAAAGAATACGAAATGTATATTGTAGACCGAGTTGGTGGTGGTGACAGTTTTGGTGGCGGACTCATTTATTCTTTGCTTAATGGAAAATCTACACAGGATGCCGTAGAGTTTGCTGTAGCTGCAAGTTGTCTCAAACACACAATCGAAGGCGACTACAATATGGTTAGTGTAGACGAAGTTGAAAAGCTTGCCGCCGGAAACGGAAGCGGTCGTATTCAGCGTTAATAATAGGAAACTTCAGACAATAACAGAAGCTTTCAAAAACTCTGCAATTCCATTGTGGTTATTGTCTGTTGGAGTAACAAAATCTGCAATATCGCGGATTTCTTTTAGGCCGTTGGACATTGCAACACCCCAGGTTGCGTGTCTAATCAGGCTTTCATCATTCATACTGTCACCAAATCCCATGGTAAGAACTTTTTCGCCACTTTTTGAGGCAATATGTTCTGCAAGCCAGTCTACGGCTTCACCTTTTCCACAATTTGGTGGCAATATTTCCAAAAAGTAAGGCTTACTTATAAAAATAACAGCCCGCTCTCCAAACTCTTTGCGCAATTCTGCCTGTAATTTTTGTAAAAGTTCAGGTTCTCCAGGAACGAGCATTTTTGTAAAAGGGGTTTTCAAAAAAGAATCATAATCTTCAACAACCTTACCCTTTAATCCGCATAAATCTACATCAAGACGGGTCCATTTTGTTTCTTCGCGGTAATAAATTGTATCTGAGGTATAAACTTCGGTTCTTAAGCCCCAACTTTCAGCAATTTCATTCGTACGCAAAAGAATGTCTGAATCAACCTTGCGGCAGTAAATCTGCTTGCGTTCATGTAAATCAAAAATTGAACAGCCATTGATTGCAATAATATAACGACCGCTTTCTTTTCCTGCAATTTCTAGACGCCTTACAAAAGGAAGAATTGCATCTTCTGCGCGACCAGAACAAAGAACAATGTAAATACCACGATTTGCACATTCGCGCAGGGCAAAAACGGTTTCATCATCAATTTGGCGTTTGTCATTAAGCAGTGTATCGTCCAGATCCAGGGCAATAAGTTTGGGATTAAGTTTTTTCTCCATGATTCGCTAATAATATAAAAAAGCGGAACAAATCTCAACTATACGCTCAGGGCTTCCGCATTATATTTCCAGGCGGATTATTGCTCCCGAAACGCTACCATTCTTTTCTGCATTTCTTGCGCTTATTTTTGCATCAAGTGCGCTTGCTATAGATTTTGCTATGCTCAATCCTAAGCCTGCGCCGCCCTTGCTTCTGGAATGAGCGGCATCTCCGCGGTAAAAGCGGTCAAAAATATGAGGGATTATTTCTTTTGAAAAACCGCTTCCATTATCTTCTATTTCAAAAATGCAATGATGTTTTTCCATAAAGCAGCGGAGAAGAATCTGGCAGTCTTTTGAAGCAAACTTTATACTGTTTGAAATTGCAATCACAAAAATCTGATGCAAAAGTTCTTTATTTGTTTCTATCATCTGAAGGCCATTTGTCTGGGTGAAGATTTGAACATTTTCGAGATATTTAAACTCTTCTTTTATTGAATTAAAAAAATCTTCAATCTGTACTGCTTCTCGTTTTAGTTCGACAAGCTTTTTTTCAAGCTTTGTAATTTCCAGAAGATTATTGATTGTCGCTTTCATGGCAAGGCTTTCGTTTATAATAATTTTCAGCGATTTTTCAGTCTGTTCCTTATCATCCTTTCCCCAGCGAGAGAGAAGCTTTGCGTGTCCGAGAATTGCATTTACCGGAGTTTGAAGCTCGTGGCTGACATTAGCAGAAAAATTATGTTCCCGCTGAAAATCCTTTTTTATAAATGCAAGCAGAATAAAATACGAAAGCAGGATTACAGGAAGAATGATTGATGGAATCGCATTCGGCATGTAATAAATCAGTTTTGAAGCAGAATCGTTTTCTATATCAATTGAAGTCTGAATCAAAACTTTGTCTTGCGAATTATCACTGGTGTCTGAAGCTTTTTTTTCATCCAGAATCATCAGGCGGGTAAGATACATTACATCAAGATTTCCGTCCAGATAATAATCTTTCTGCATGTAGTGACGGGCTTTTCCTTTGGTGTCGGGAAGAAGTTCCAGAAAAGAATTATTAGCGCTCAAAAGCTCTTTTGTGTCAAAATCATATACTGAAAAATCAACAAAGTAGGGGAGTTCAAGAAAAATGGAACCGATTTCATAAATAAGGGAATTGTCTTCTTCTATATTGTTTTCAATTATTTGACAGGCATTTTTAAGGAACTTGCTTTTTTCGTGGGTGAAGGACAATCTCAAAAGTCCGGTGAAAACAAAGAGAACGGATATTAAAACTGCACTGATTATGCCTGTAATTTTTAATGCTATTTGATTTTCCTGACTTATGCGTACTTTCATTTAATCTTTTTACCTTTTAGCATTTTTCCATTAAGAAGCCTACGCCACGTTTGTTTTTGAAATATTCTTTTTCTGAAACTGATTTAATTTTATTTCTCAGATAATTTATATAAACGTCAACTGCATTAGGTTCTATAATGTGATTTTCGCCCCAGACCTCATCTATAATTTTATCCCTGCTGAAAAGTTCCCCTGGATTTTCCATAAAAAGCTTGAGCATAAGATATTCGGTTTTGGAAAGCTGAATCTGATTTCCCTTTATATTCATTGCCATTGCTTTTGGAATAAGAGTAATTTCGCCGTTTACAATTTCTGTTTCCTGTTTTACCGCAGAATTGATTTTTTCAATGCGGCGTAAAACTGCATTTACCCTTGCCAGCAGTTCTTCAATTTCAAAGGGCTTGGAAATGTAATCATCTGCTCCAGCATTAAGCCCCTTTACCTTATCAAAAGTCTCATTGCGGGCAGTTACAAGAATGACCGGTAAGTCTGATTTTTTTCTTATTTGGCGCAGAACCTCAAGACCATTTAGTTCTGGGAGCATTATATCGAGCAGAATAAGGGAAGGGCTTTCTTTTTCAAAAACTTCCAGGGCTTCTCGTCCCGTCTGAGCAAGACAAACTTCAAAACCTTCATGTTCCAGCTCTGGTTTTAAAAACTCTATTGTGCTTAAATCATCTTCTACAAGTTCGATTTTGGATTGTGCTTTTTCCATACATTATCCTTGCTAAAATAATAAACAGAATCATAGGTCATTTCTTCAATTAAAACAGTTTGCATACATTCTCCGTTACATGCTTTTAATCCGCTGATATTTAACGAAAAAGGTTCATCTATTTCTTTTAAGAAGATTCTGATTTTTCTTCCGTCTTTTGAAAAAACGATTTCTTCTGTTTTTATTGTTTTTTTATTGATATAAATTTTCAGGTCCGAAATAGAGAGTGGATCCAGGACTTTATTGAATAAAAATTTCAGGACAATGACATTTTCGTGCTTTGGACTGATTCTGATTCCTTTGAGTAAAAAAGCAGAATCATCATCTTCGGGTGGAAAAAAATCACGTTTTAAATAAGGCGGCAGGGGGCCATGATATGAATCTTTTGGCGGAGGAGGTGGCGGCAACGGAAAATTCTGCGCGTTCAGGGAAAATTCCGCTGTTATAAACACAAAAAAAATGAGGAATGAAAATATTAGCCTTCTCTTCGCCTGATATTTCATTCCTCTATTGTAACGCATTTATGAATCTTTGTTTCTTAAAGTTTTCTAAATTTTTTGAAAATAAAACTATGGGTTTAATATTTCCAGAAAATGTAATATATTTTCTATAAATGTTTGAATTAATAACTAACAATATGAAAAAACTGATTTTATCTTTACTTATTTTTCTTATCTCGTTC
>JAILQA010000137.1 GCA_024699205.1 Treponema sp.
AATTGCAAGGCCGTTATTTTCTTTAGCAACGTTTACTACACCAAGCTGGAGACCGTCAACTTTCTTTGCAACATTGAATAGGCCAGCTGCCTGGACACCTTTAATTTCTGAGGCTACGTTGAATACGCCACCTGCCTGTACTCCTTTGAAGCTTCCGCTGCTGATGTTGAAAACGCCGGCTGCCTGTACACCAAAACCAGATTTTGCGATATTGAATACGCCAGCTGCCTGTCCACCTTCTACATTTTTTGCGATGTCAAAAACACCTGCTGTCTGGAAACCGAGTACGTCATTGTTGACAATATTAAATACACCTGCTGCCTGTACACCAATAAGTTTTCCGCTGTTGATGTTCATAACGCCGGAAGCTTGTACACCGAACATACATCTTTCTGAGCTTCCAATCATACCCAGTGAAAGAAGGCTGCAATCTCTTGTAAATCTAAATAATGGTAAGCCAGGAACTACAAAGAGATGGAATGGATCGCCGATTTTGAAGTCTTCCTGAGGCTGAGAAGTATCTGAGTTTTCTGAAATATATGTTTCGTCAGAATCTTCTCCATTTTCTCCCATTGCTGAAACAGAACCTCCTTTTAAGGTTGTGTCTTTCTGCTGTACTGAGAAGAGATTGTTCTGGTCAAGCACGTAAACGCTGTTTTTTGTAAGAGAGAAGGTTCCCTGTCTTGTTGAATATTCGTCGATACAAACTGCTGAATACATTCCAACCGGGAGTGCCATAAGAATTGGCTGACCTGCGGTTTTGTTGATTTCTGAAATCAGTTTGCCGTCTGAATCACGGATAATAAAGGTGCCTTTTGCTTCCTTTGAAATTGAAAGCATGGCATCAGCATTTGAAATATCCGAAAGAATTAAGTCTCCAGAACCAACCAGTGTGATGTTAAAGTTTGGATGCTGTGGTCCTGCCTTGCTTGATTCAGTTTTTGAAAGGGTATCATTGAAAGCATAAGAATAAAGCTCGTTCAGGGTAACTTTGCTGTCGCCGGAAGTATCTGCTGCACCACGGAGACCTGTAATCATTGCGTTTGTAAAGTATGAAGATTCAATATCATCTGATTCCTGGGAATATTCACGGGCTGAACTTGATGAAAGATAAGCGTGTCCTTTTACTACAGATGAATCGTCCATAAGGAAAGGCTTTTTCTTCTGTCCTCCCTTTGTGCGGATAAAATTACCTGAATAACATGAATCCAGAATTACAATGTGAATGTCACTCGGAACATCAGAGATTGCATGTTTGAGGGTTGAATAATCATAGGCTGTTTCACCAAGGAGAATGCTTTCTTCGTCTGAATGTCCTGAATAATAGAAGATAAATTCAGAACGTTTTGCGTTCATTTTATTGCTGTCAATTTTTGAAGAGATTTTTGCGAGGGTATCGTCAATCCTTTCTTTTGTTGGGTCAATCAGAATGTAGCTGTTTGAATCCTGTACACCGCCGATTTCTGACATGATTTTCTGGAAATTCTGAGCATCTGTACTTGCATATAAAAGCTTGTCTCTCTCTTTTCCACCGTCATTACATCCAATATAAATAGCGTATCTGTCAACTCCTGTTGAGCTGCCTGCTTCCTCCGCTGCAAACAACTGGAAGGTTGTAAATAAAGTTATTAAAGCTAAAAGTATTTTCTTCATAATAGTATCTCATCCTTTATCTGAATATAATTGCAAACTTTTTATTATTTTCCAAGAACAAACGTTATGCCTTCTGTCTTTTTTGGTAGATATGATAGTTTTTTAAGATAATTGATATCAGTTTTGTTTTTAATTTTATCTTCCAAATCGTCCAGAGTGAACTGCTGCTTTGAAGTTACCATGATAAAACATTCAAAATCAGGGGCATTGTCAAGTTCGTAAGAAAAATCCAAAGGGATTTCGCTAAAGTCATGTTCAAGGGCTTCTGCCTGCCAGCTGTTTTCAGGGAAATGTCGGGTGATATTTCCATTTCCATCCACACTGAAAATTACACCGTATTCTTTGTTTCCGGCATTGTATGTAATCTGAATAACATCACCTGATTTTGCAAAAGCTCCGTTACTCAGGGTTGTGATTTTATCGCCATCCTGTCTGTAAAGATTAATACTAGGATTATGGTTTCCTGTTGATTTTACGTTTGCATTGCCTTTAATTCGGACGGTTTCTGAGTTAGTTTTTGTAGTGCTTTCAACAATAGTTTCTGCTGCAATTGGGTTTGAGTTTGATTTTGCCCTCATGCTTGCCGGTATGATGATTGCGCACAAAAATGCGGCGGCTGCTGCAAACTGAGCGTAACGAATAAAGTTTGCATTTAAAATAACCGGTTTTTTATTAAGCTTTGATTCAATTTTAGCCCGCATCTGTTCAGGTTTATATTTGTTCAGAATTTCCTGATCAGATTGTCTAAGCTTAGCCAGCGAATCTTCAATTTCCTGCTTGCCGTAAACTGCATAATAATCGGCAGCATTTAATTCTGAACTGTTAATCTGCTCAAGAATTCTAGATGGAATTGCCATATCTTCCTCCTGCATATTCCTTTAATTTTTCAAGACGTTTTCTTACTCCCGAAGTGGACATTTTCATCATTCCGGCGGTTTCTTCCAGTGTGTAGCCATCAAGATAGTGCAAAATTGCAATCTGTCTGTCTTTTGAATCACGCTCAGAAAAAATAGTGTCCAAAATGATTGAACTTTCAATTTTTTCTTCTCCAGCTGAACTTCTGCTGTCTTCTACGATTTCTGCAATAAGTTCAAAATCTGGACCCGAGCGGATTTTATCTGCACTAATTTTATTAAGACAAACATTGGTTGCGGTCGTATATAAAAAACTTGCACAGATTCTTGAAATCTTTTCTTTTCTTTCAATCAGCCGGACAAAAACATCCTGCATTGCATCGAGAGCTTTATCTTCATTTCTCAGAAGCGCACGGCAACGTCTTAGTACCATCGGTCCATACTGACGGTACATGGTATCAAAATCATTTATCGACAAAGTTTTCATTGTACAATTTGTTCCTGTCATTAATTTAACAGATATTATATGAAAAAATGTTACTTTTTTGAAGAAAATAAATTGTATATGTTTATTTAGCTGTATTTTATAGTGTAACTTTCATTCTAAACGACAGATATTACAAATATTTTTTTTTGATTTATTCTATATAGTATGCTATACTAAAAACATCAGAAAAGTGATGAGAGAGAGATTTAACGATGTCAAAAGTAAAAAAGTCTGTTCTAGCTCAACTCAACTGCAATAGCTATCTTAAAAAAATATATTTTTCAGAAAAAGAATCCTGTATATACAAAAATTCCGCGTGTTGGAGATTTTGTATGTACGGGATTTTTATTTTTTAACAAGGAGCATTAGAAATGAAAAAAGTATTCGTTTTGATTTTTGTATTCCTCTTTATTGTAACAAGGGGAAGTACACAAGAAAGCAGCAGTCTTGAAGATATTGAGTTTATTAACTATACAGGACCAAATGATGTAATAGATTCTGCAAGTGCAATAAGGGCAATTGGTATAGAGATTGGAAAGCAGATTGTACAGGATAAGTATAGTTCGTTAGGAAATAGAGATAGATATTCCGTTACTCATGCAATAAGTGAAGAAACAGAGCCGGAAAAACTTAATGCTGACATTTTTTATATAGGAAAAGATGCTTCTGTAGATCACATAAATAACCTGAGACGAATAATTGCTGGATATATTGAGGCAGCCTATTCGTATTCTTCAGATGATGCAGATAATATTTCAGTATATATAACAGCATACAATGCAGTTTATCGCGGGCAATATGACTTTTTTGCAGCCAAGTACAAAAATTTAGTTATTGAAAATCTTACAAAAGAAAACTGTGGACTTTCAAAAAATTATACAGAATGGTCTGGACATTCAGAAATTATAATTCCTCTAAAAAAAGAAAATAAAAAATATTCGGTTGATAGTTCCGTATTTGATGACAGAAAAGTAATATCATATATTGAAGATATAGAAATAAAAGAAGAAATTGAAAAACAACTGATTCGTTACAAAGGGCTTGCTTTTGAAGGCCATATTAAGGGCAGTTTTGTTACAGGTGAACTTGCAGATTTTATAACGGCCTTGATTTGTGTTGGGGCAGGTCTTGAATATACCCTTCCTGTAAATCTACCAATCTTTGATTTAGGTTTTTCTGCAAGAGCAGAAGGTTCTGTTCTGTTGCCTAAAAAAGACAGTCTTATAACAAAAGGATTTAACATTACTGCTTCTGCCTCTACTTTTATAAGGATTCCTTTTTTTCTTGGGAATGCTACGGCAGCATTACAGCCAGAACTATCTTATGGAATTGCTTTATATAATCTTATTTCAGAATATGAAAACGTAGCTCCTTTTTATTTAGATCAGATAGTTTCTCTTGGTATAGGTTTAAGACTGAGTTTGCCAAAGGTTGAAAAACTTGAGCTTGAATTTGCCCCGCAATGCTCTTTATTTTTTGAAAAATCAAATGTAATTATGCAACCGGGATTAAGATTGGGCACAGTTTGGCATTTTGCTACAAAATAAGACAAGAGAAGGGGATATTTATATGAAAAAAACAGGATTTATTATATTTGCGGTATTTTATGGAATTACACTTACAGCTTGCAGTAATATGCTTGAAGATTTGAAGAATGCAAAGAATAATAGAGGTCTAAAAGA